>CAZHDP010000028.1:0-17090 GCA_964531605.1 uncultured Burkholderiaceae bacterium
TCAGGCAGGCCACACCGTTGAAGTCACTTTCAAAATGCAGGGCGCATTTGAAGAGTCGCTTGTGAATCGTCAGGTCCTTGGGGGCATCGTGGGTGAAGTGCACCGATTGCGGACGCCATTGCGATCCCAAGATGGCTCGGAACAAGACCATCAATACCCCCACCGCCATGTCGCTGGATTGGCTTGAATTGCCAGCGTAGTCGGTCAGAATTTCCTCGCGAATGAGAGATGTTTTCCCTGTGTCTTCAACGTACAGGCCCAAGGATTCGTTGAGCATGTGGCGGTATTGCGAAATGGTGTAAAGCGCCCCTCGAACGGATGGTTGCTGCACCAGCAGCAGGCTGATGGGCCCGAAATCAGAGAGTGTGCGGGCTTCGGCCATCATCAATCCCACCGTATCGCAACCACTGGCCCGAGAGGTCAGGTCAAGCAGGGCCACGGTGCTGTCCATCGGAATCATGTTCGTCGGCACAGCGATCATCTGACTGGTCAGGCCAACCTTGCGCAGCAAGGGCTGAGGGTTGATCCCCAGTTGCCGAGCCACTTCTTCATAGTGCGCCAGCACAGCTGCACGCTTGAGTGATGAGTTGTGTGGCGTGATGCTCTTGCGCATGGCGGTGCCTTTCTCGGTGCCATTCTGTTCTGCATTGAAGGATCAAACTGGCTTTGAAGTACGCCAATGCAGAGGCTTCAGAAGATAAATGTTTGTCATCGAATGGTAAGACTATTACAGCCTCTTGACCCTAAATTCAGTCTGTCTTTTTCAATACCAAGCTTCTGAAGGAACAACTGTGGCCAAAGTCATTGCATTCGATCGTGTCGGGGGGCCTGAGGTCTTGTACGGCCATGACCTGGAGGTGGGAAGTCCAGGTCCAGGTCAAGTTCGCCTGCGCCACGTGGCTGTGGGTCTCAACTATGCAGACACCTATTTTCGCAATGGCACTTATCCCGTCCCGCTGCCCAGTGGCATGGGCGTGGAAGCCGCCGGTATCGTCGAGGCGTTGGGTGAGGGTGTCACTGGTGTCGCTGTAGGCGACCGGGTGACCTATACCGGCTTCACCAACACCTTGGGGGCCTACAGCACCGAACGGTTGATCGACGTGGCGCCATTGATCAAAGTACCAGAGGGCATTTCGCTGGAAACAGCAGCGGCGATGACCATGCGGGGACTGACGTCTGCTTACCTGTTGCGCCGCATTTATCCCTTCAAGTCGGGCGACACGGTGCTGCTGCATGCGGCGGCAGGGGGCGTGGGGCTGATCGTGTCGCAATGGGCCAAGCTGTTGGGCCTGACCGTCATTGGCACGGTTTCTACTGAAGCGAAAGCTGAACTGGCCAAGGCCCACGGATGCGACCACACCATCAACTACAGCCATGAAGATGTGGCCAAAAAGGTGCGTGAACTCACTGGCGGTGCAGGCGTCCATGTGGTGTTTGACAGTGTGGGCCAAGCCACCTTCGAGGGCTCTCTGGATGCGCTGAGGCGGCGTGGTCTCATGGTGTGTGTGGGCACAGCCAGTGGCCCCATCCCACCGTTCAGCCCTCACATGCTGGCGCGCAAAGGTTCTCTGTTCATGACGCGCCCAGCCTTGGCTGATTACATCGCTGACCCCGTTGAAAAAGCAGAGCTGGCCGCTGAAGTGTTTGGGCACATCGCGGCCGGCCGCATTCAGATCGAAATCAACCAACGGTATGCGTTGGAAGACGCCGTGCAAGCGCACCGTGATCTGGAAGCTCGCAAGACCACGGGCTCATCTGTTTTCGTCATTTGATTTCATCCCCCCATTTTTTTCGGAGATTGACATGTACGTTCGTCCATTAACCCCAGCCATAGGTGCCGAAATCAGCGGCGTCAACCTTGGCGACGCTGGTCGCGATGCCGACCTTTTTGCCAAGGTCAAAGCTGCCTTGCTCACACACCGGGTGCTGTTCCTGCGCGACCAAAACATCACGCGCGCTGAACATGTTGCCTTCGCTCGCCGCTTCGGCGAGCTAGAAGACCACCCTGTGGCAGGCAGCGACCCCGAGCACCCCGGCTTGGTACAGATCTACCGCAGCGACAAGCGTGAGAACTACGAAAACAACTACCACTCCGACGGCCTCTGGCGCCAAACCCCAGCCATGGGCTGCGTGCTGCGTTGCATTGAATGTCCCCCCATTGGGGGTGACACCCTCTGGGTCAACATGGTGGAGGCGTACAAGAATTTGCCGGACGACATCAAAGCGAAGATCGACGGTTTGCGTGCCCGAAGCAGCATCGAGCATTCCTTTGGTGCCGTGATGAGTCCTGAAGTCCGTCGCAAACTCGCTGCGGACCATCCGCCTGCTGAACACCCCGTGGTCCGCACACACCCAGAGACCGGTGAGAAGGTGCTGAATGTGTGCAGCTTCACCACCCATTTTGTGAACTACCACACGCCTGAAAACGTGCGTTTTGGGTTGGACAAATCGCCTGGGGCCAGCCACTTGCTCAACTACCTGTTGAGCCAGGCGACGATCCCTGAATACCAGGTGCGCTTCAACTGGCAACCGAACAGCGTGGCGATCTGGGACAACCGCAGTACCCAGCACTATGCCGTGATGGACTACTGGCCGACACCCCGCAAGATGGAGCGCGCTGCCATCGTGGGTGATCAGCCGTTCTGAACCCCGCCGTTCACCCCTTTTCCTTGTCTGGAGACTTCCGATGAACTTCCTTGATGGACACCTTTTTCCCGAAAATCAGCAACCCCTGATCATCACTGCAGCACCCTATGCGCCAGGGTGGTTGCCCTCTGACTTCCCCGAGGACATCCCGGTCACGATGGAAGCACAAATTCAAAAGGCCGTGGACTGCTACAACGCGGGTGCCACGGTGCTGCATTTGCACGTGCGCGAGCTCGATGGCAAGGGCAGCAAGCGCTTGTCCAAGTTCAACGAACTGGTGGCTGGCGTGCGCAAGGCGGTGCCCCAGATGATCATTCAAGTCGGGGGCTCGATCTCTTTTGCCCCTGAGAGTGAAGGCGAAGCTGCCAAGTGGCTGTCCGACGACACGCGTCACATGCTGGCCGAGCTGGAGCCCACGCCAGATCAAGTGACAGTGACCGTGAACACGTCACAAATGAATGTCACCGACCACATGGAAGATGGTGACGTGATCGGCACATCGCGCGAAAACCCCAAGTTGTTTGACACCTACAAAGACATGGTGGTGCCAGCCGCCCCGTTATGGGTGGAAGAGCACGTGCGACGCCTGAGTGCCAAGGGCATTCAAAGCGCTTTCCAGTGCTACAACACGAACAGCTTCGAGTCGGTAGAGCGACTGATTCGCCGAGGGTTTTACAAAGGCCCGTTGGTCATGAATTGGGTTGCTATCGGTGGTGGCATGGACACCCCCAATGTGTACAGCCTGGGGAATTTCATGCGCGGTATTCCTGATGGTGCGGTGGTGACCTTGGAGAGCAATGTGCGTAACGTGCTGCCTGTGAACATGATGGGCATCGCGATGGGCTTGCATGTGCGCTGCGGGACCGAGGACGGCTTGTGGAACCAGCGCCGCACCGCTAAGCAAAGCACGGTCAAGCAGATCGAGCAACTGGTTCGCATCTCAGAAGAGTTTGGCCGCGACGTTGCAACGGCCCAACAAGCGCGAGACATTTGCAAGATTGGTGTGTTTTACGATACCGCCGATGAAGCATTGGCGGCCAACGGTTTCGCGGCCAACCGCAACGGCGGCAACCAAGGCTATTTGCACAAGTCCCGCTGAAAAAAAAGCCTCAGCCCAGTGCAGATGGGCCGAGGCTTTCATGTGAGAAGGCGGCCAACCAGAGCCGCCTTTTTTCATTCCGCCGAAACGTTGGTTTCTTTGGCGATCGAAGCCCAGACTTTGAGGTCGTTGGCGATGATGGCTTTGAATTCCTCGGGGGTTTTCACGGGTGGTGGCTCCAAGTTCAGGCCTTCCATGCGCTTCATCATTTCGGGCGATTTTTGGACTTTGTTGATTTCTGTGTTCAGCCGTTCAAGGATGGGTTTGGGGAGGTTTGCTGGTCCAAACACGCCAAACCAGCCCACGGCATCGAACGGATAGCCTTGTTCGCCCATGGTTGGAATGGCAGCCGTACGGGGCACGCGGACGTTCCCGCTGATGGCGATGCCTTTGATCTGTTTGGCCTCCAGCATGGGCACTGGTGTGCCAGGGTCGGTCCAACCGATTTGCAGCACGCCGGAGACCATTTCATTCACGATCTGAGGGGTTGATTTGTAAGGGATGTGCGTGACTTTGATGCCTGCTTGTCGCTTCAACCACTCCATGGTCAATTGCCCAGATGAGCCCAAGCCCCAGGTGCCGTAGCTGTAGCGATCAGGGTTGGCTTTGATCAATGCCACGAGTTCTTTGAGTGTGTTGGCCGGGACTTCCTTGTTCACGCTGAGAATGATGCCCCCAGCTGCCGTTTGGGCAATGGGCGTCAAATCCTTGACGGGGTCGTAAGACATGTTTTTGATGACCGCTGGGGTCACCGCCACAAATGAGCCATTCGAGTACAGCAAGGTGTAGCCATCGGCTTTGGCCCGAGCGACCGTGTTGCCAGCGACCATGCCACTGCCTCCCGGCTTGTTGTCAACCAAGACCGGTTGTTTGAACACGACGCTGAGTTTTTGCGCCATTTCTCGGGCCGTGAGGTCAACGCCAGAGCCTGGGGCCGAGGCCACAATCAAGGTGATGGGGCGGCTGGGCCAAGCATCGGTGGACTGCGCTTGGGCAGTCAAGTGTGCCGCTGTGGCGGCCACTGCCATGGCCAAGGCCAGGCGTCGTGTGGGGTGGTTGCGATTCATGGGTTTGTCTCTTTTTTCGTTGCTTGAGGTGGTCACGCGCAGGCATCCAACCTCACTGCGGTTTGCGCAAAAACCCTTGGTTGCCACCGTTTCGGTTGGGCGCAAAACCATTGGCCTCCAGAGACTCCTCCGCGGTGTCATAAAACACACCGATCTTGCAAATTTCACGGGCTTGCTGACCTGTTGCGATGGGGCGGCCGAATTCACCGGCAATGCGTACCAACTGCTTGATTTGCTCGACCGAGCTCATCTTGCCTGAGCGGTCCTGTTTCCAGAGCACGTCCTCAATGCCGCAGCGCACATGCAGGCCCAGCGCCATGCCTATCATGTTGATGGGCAATACGTTCAGCACTGAGCTTTCTACCGTGACCACGGCGCCGTCAGGCACCGCACGCAGCATGTTCGCCAGGTTATAGATGTTGGCTTGGTCCATGCCGCCGCTGATGGCCACCCAATTCATGACCAGGGGGCCCTTGTAAATCCCACGGCGCATCATGCGTTCGATGGTCTCGAAGCTGTTGATGTTGTACACCTGAAACTCGCTCTGAATACCCGCAGCCGTCAAACGTCGAATATGTTCTTCAACAAAGCTGGGGTTCGAGGGAACGATCATGTCCTTGTACGTCTTGTGCAGGTGTGGAAAACCGCGCGACACACCCCGGAAGTCATCCTCGCCAGCGTGCTCGGTCACGTTCATCTGGGTGGTGTTGACCGTCACGGTGACCTGGTCAGGTTTGGGGTCGAGTTCGGCCAGCATGTGGCGGGTGTCGTCCGACAGCCACTTGGCCTCGCCGTTTGGCCCCTCAGGCGCGAAGCTGATGGAGCCCCCTACCTGGATGACCATGTCTGGCACCGCCTTGCGCACGCCCGCGATCAGTTCGTTGAACATGGACAAGCGCTTGCTACCCTTGCCATCGGCCTCACGCACATGCAAATGCAAGACAGCGGCACCCGCTTCATAGCAGTCCACGGCTTTCTGAATTTGCTCCTCCATGGTGATGGGGATGTCCTCCGGAAAGTCGGCAGGGATCCAGCCTGGCGCATACGGCGCGGCCGTGATGATCAAAGGCTGCTGGTTTTCAGGGTAGAGGTGGCCGTCGAGGAAATTCATGGTGTATTGCGTCCAAATGAAAGGTGGATGTGCTCCGAAATGACCAAGTCATTATGGAGATGCAGCTCATTTGAGACTTGACACTACATGCCTGTTATTTAACTTTTCATGACAATATTATTTTTCTAAATCGGGCCGTCACGATCAATATTCGAGAACGTTAATCCACCTATCTGACATTCAAAATACCATGAGCATCGCCAGCCATCGCATGGAAAGCAGGAAGACACCACTTCAATGAGATTGAGGAGATTGGTGCTTGAGCTCGTGACGGGTGTGTTCGTACAAGGCCTGTAGCGATTTGTTCATGCAGTCAGTCCGCTTTCGACACACATCCGTCAGAAGGCATTCAGCAGCGATCCCAAATTTGCACATCATGGGTAACTCCGGCGCATGCATTCCAGGAACTGATCGAGGAAGCAGCCTGTGGTATTCCTTTTTCACCACGTGATAGCACTCGCAGGCGGTTTTCTCTAACCCCGTGCGGTTGAGTATCTGAACCTTCCCCCGTTGATACCGGATGTAGCCTGCGTCTTGGAGTTTTCTGGCGGCTGCGGTGATGCTTTCTCGTCTGACGCCCAAAACCAGAGCGATGTGCTCGTGAGTGGACGCGATTTCATCTGTGGGCAGGCGATCAATGGTCTTGAGCAGCAAACGGCAGAGTTGCTGTTCAATGTGGTGAAGTCGATTGCAGATCGACGTTTGGGTAATCTGAGTGAGCGAGGCCAGGGCATAGCGCAGCATCATGTTCAACAGAGGTCCATTTCGGTTGAACTCCTTGGCAAGAACCGTGGGATGCAACTGGTAGGCGAACCCCGCGCTTTGCACCACCGCGCTGTTCGGTGTGCTGTTCCCTCCCATGAACAGCGGTACCCCCAAGATCCCCTCATTGCCTACATCGGCCATGGCTGCTGTGTCACCGTTCTCCATCATATAGACCACCGAGATGATGGCTGTGGTTGGGAAAAATGCATGAGAAAACTTCGTGCCTGGATGCACAACCACCTGACCCTGATTCAGCGTCACAAGTTCAAGGTGCGACCTCAGGCGCGAGAAGTCCTCCTCAGGCAGCGTGCGCAACAGGTAGTTTTGCTCTGGCCGGTGTGGGTTGCAGTTGAGCATGCTTGCCTGGCAGGTTGTTTCAGAAGTTCTATAAGCTACCAACGCAGCTGCTGTTTGTATGTACGCTACCGTACACAGCGCGCAGCGCTTGGCGGTGTCGTTGACGTCCCCTGAGGTGAACGCCGCGCCATTCGCCTGTTTCTATCAAACCCTGCACGAATCCACATGACCAAGGGTCACAGACGTCGAGCGCTTCCTTGCACCCATTTGCGCAACGGCCTTGCCAGCTCAAGTACCAACAATACGCCCAAGGCTGTGCCCAAAGCCCAAGCCAGCAGGTGGTGCGTCAGTGCTTCAAAGTGAAACAGATGGTTCACGCTAGGGACCAGCAGCACGACCGCCATCATGGCGACCGTGGCACTCACCACATACCAAAATGTGGGATTGGGTCTGCGCAGTGTCGTCAACAGGTGACCTGACAATGATCGATTGGTCAAAATCAGCGCCACGCTGCAGGCAACCAATGCGGTGAACGCTGTGGCGCGAGCCTGTGCTTCTGACACGCCTTGTCCCAACGACGCCATGAACAGTGCTGTCACTGCTGTCAGCACCAGTGCACCCTGTGCCAGGCTCAAGAAGATACGTGTCCCGGAGAACATGGGTGCTGCGGCGTCGCGTGGCGGGCGTTGCATGACATTGCCTTCTTCTGGTTCCGATTCGAAAACGATGGAGCACACCGGGTTGATCAGCAGTTCCAAAAATGCAATGTGAACAGGTGTGAACACGAGCGGCAAGCCAAAGAGCAATGGCAGCAGTGACAGCCCTGCAATGGGCATGTGCACAGCAAAGGCAAACGCCATGGCTTTATTCAGGTTATCGTAGATCCGACGACCCAGCCGTACCGCCCCCACGATGGCACCAAAGTCATCATGAAGCAAGACCAAAGACGAGGCTTCTCGGGCCACATCGGTGCCCCGTTGCCCCATGGCCACTCCAATGTGTGCAGCTTTCAGGGACGGCGCATCGTTCACGCCATCCCCAGTCATGGCCACCACCTGTCCGTTGGCTTTGAAGGCCTCCACGATGCGCAGCTTTTGTTCCGGCAATACACGCGCGAAAACGCTGGTCTCGGTGATGCAACGGCGCATCGTGTCGTCATCCATGGTGGCTAAGTCCGTCCCAGTGCGGGCGGGGTGGGTCGATTCAATGCCAGCTTGCGCGGCGATGGCCAGCGCTGTGCTTGGGTGGGCACCTGTGATCATCACCACGCGTATGCCAGCCAGGCTGCACTCTTTCACGGCCGCCACCACGCCTGGGCGCAATGGGTCGGCCAAACCGACCAAGCCTAACCATTGGAAGGTATGGCTTTGCACCTTTGCTGGCAACTTGGCACCCAAGTCCGCCTTTGCGCGGGCCACAGCGATCACCCGCAACCCGCGTGCGGCCATGCCCTCGGCTGCCATGTATATCTGTTCAACATCGGCTGCTTCTAGGTGGCACAAGGCGGCCACTGATTCATGAGCACCCTTCACGGCCACGTGGCCTACACCGGTTGTCGTGCTTCGCCACACATGGGTCATGACCCGCAGTTGCGCATCCAACCCGTAGTCATGGTCCAGAGTCCAATCGGCGTACTGCTTTAGCGTGCTTGAACTGGTGCTGCCCAGCGCTAAAAATGCTTTGTCCATGGCGTCGAACGGTTCACGCTCGCTGGCCAGTACGCCGTAGGCCAACAATTCTTGAAAGAGTGAGTGCACAGGTAATGTGGATGTCCCGTCGCCAGCTTGCCAGGTATTGGCAGGTACCACCAGGTCTGATGTGACTGGCACATTCAGTTCGGCAATGGTCATTCGATTTTGGGTGAGGGTGCCGGTCTTGTCGGTACACAGGACCGTTGCCGACCCCAGCGCCTCGATGGTTGCGGCCCTCCGAGTCAACACCTGCTGCTGCGACAACCGCCAGGCACCCATGGCCATGAACACGGTGAGAATCAATAAAAATTCCTCTGGCAGCATTGACATGGCGAGTGTGATCCCCGCCAACAGCCCCGCCATCCAGTCGCCACGCAGAAGACCATAGAGGGCGACCACCAGCACACTCAAACTCAGGCCCAGGACAGAAAAGAGTTTGACCAAACGGCGTATTTGCAAAGTCAAGGGCGTGGGAGGGCTGGTGATGGTGCCAAGCGCGTGGCCAATGCGGCCCATCTCGGTGTTCCGTCCAGTGGCCAATACCTGTGCCAGACCATGCCCTTGTGTGATCAAGGTGCCCGCGTACACCAGGTACCCTACAGCATCTTTCGGGGCGCGCGCGTTGACCCGGCCCGCGATTTTCATCGCGTGGGTCAATGCTGCGTCCAATTCTGCAGGGGTCGCCACTGTCTTGACCGTGGCTACTGCTTCGCCTGTTAGCAGTGATTCGTCCACCGCTAAGTCGTTGCCGATGATCAGACAGGCATCTGCGGAAATGCGGTCACCTTCTGTCAGCACCAGCAGATCGCCCTTCACGACCTCTGCGCCTGCGATGTGCATCCGCGTGCCGCCACGTACTACTGCCGCACGGGGACTGGCCAGGATGCGCAGCGTTTGCAACGCCCGCTCGGTGCGTTGCCCTTGGACCACGGTGATGCCTACCGTGATGCCCACAAACCCCAGCAGCAGCAAGGCGTCACCAATGTTGCCCAGCAGCAGGTAAAGCGCACCCGCCACCACCAGCATTTGGAACATGGGTTCGCGCGCCACTTCCAGCACCATGCTTGTGATTGGTTTTGGCGCGACAGCTTCCAGTTCGTTCGGACCGTCACTGGCCAAGCGTGATGCGGCTTCGGCGATGCTCAGTCCAACGGGTTCGGGCGAACTCATGGCGAAGTTGCTGCCGCGTTATTTGGTGGGCTTTTACCGTTGCCCTCATGGGTAATCAGATTCAGTGCAAACATATGTCGAAGGCGTTGGATGCAAGATAAGGCATGCGTGAGAACATGACTGTGCGGTGGGTAGCAGACATGGTCTGTTCTTCGGTAAAACGCTTTTTCACCTCCAATCTCCTGTCGGTGAGATTGAACTCCAAATTCAGGGGCTACCCAAATCCGGGGCGGTTCAAGAGAGTCGAAAGGGAAACTAAGAAAAGGGAGGAGGAAGGTAGAGATGAGGGCCAGAGAGAGGAACTGGCGAGACAGAGAAACTGTCAACGGGGAGCGGGGCCACGTGTAGCAGGACTTCAAAGTAAAAAGGCCCCCGCATTGCGGGGGCCCTTACTGTTTGGCGGAGTGAGAGGGATTCGAACCCTCGATGAGGCTCTACACCCCATACTCCCTTAGCAGGGGAGCACCTTCGGCCACTCGGTCATCGCTCCAACGGGTCGTATTATGGCATGAACTGAGGTCACTCTGCCGGTTTAGCGCAATTTGCGTGCGAATCATCTGAGGATCTCGTCCTGGCTCAATCGTCCAACGATGCACTCCACCGTTCATTCCAACCGTGAGTGCCCTTGTCTTGATGGTTTTGCAGTGCTCTTCTGTCTCTCTTGGTTGGGCGACCTTCAACGATGCTGCGTGCCGGTTCGGGCGCCAAGCGACGCTGCTCGGCAGCCTGGGTGCGGGCTGCTTGGCTCGCTGCTGTTTCCTGGTACAAGGTTTGGGCCACCGGTGCCGGGCCTCTGAAATGGCTGAGTGCCATCACGGTGATATCCATGTGTTGATCAAGTCGCTTGACCGAAATGGCATCGCCGACCTTGATGTCTCTGGAGGGTTTGCAAGGCTGCCCGTTCAGCGTGACACGGCCTTTGGTCACTTCATCGGTCGAGAGCCCGCGGGTTTTGTAAAACCTGGCAGCCCACAACCATTTGTCGATGCGCATGCGTTCAGCAGAGGGGGACTTGTCGGCGGTGTTCATTGCACGCAAGTATGCCAAATGACGGCGTTCACCTTGGGGTGTGAAGCGTCGAGCGTTAACATCCGGCCATGACTGAACGCCACACGCAAACGACTGGAATGGGCGGGGAATTGCCCACCGATGCGCAGAGCATTTTGGAGTTGGCCGCCAGGTCCATGTTCGACTTGTTTGCCAGCGCCAGCGAGGGGATGATGCTGGTGGATCGGCGCGGGTATGTGGTGTGGATCAACGACCAGTACCGCCGTTTTCTGCCCGCGCTTGGGTTTGATCGCGAGGAGGATTTCGTCGGACATCCTGTAGGCGTGGTGGTGCAAAACACCCAAATGGACAAGGTCTTGCAAACGGGCAAGCCCATTTTGATTGATTTGCTTTCCAACCGTGCCGGCACGTTCGTGGTGAGTCGGATTCCCCTGCGAGATGACGCGGGCATGGTCATTGGCGTGTTGGGCATCGTGTTGTTTGACCATGCCGAAACCACATTACAGCCCTTGATTGCGAAGTTTGCTGGCCTGCAACGGGATTTAGACCAGGCCCGCATGAATGAACAGGCGCTGCAACGCGAGTTGGTGCGAGAGCTGGCTGCTCAAAAGCCTGGTGCAGTGCGGCGCTCGAAATACACCTTTGCGAGCTTTGTGGGGAGCAGCGATCCAGCGGTAGAGGTCAAGCGGCAAGGTCGTCGCGCAGCTTTGTCGACCAGCCCCGTGTTGTTGTTGGGCGAAACCGGGACAGGTAAGGAATTGTTGGCCCACGCTATTCATGCTGCGTCAGCGCGGGTCAACAAACCCTTCGTGAGTGTCAACATTGCTGCAGTGCCCGATACGCTCTTGGAGGCTGAATTTTTCGGTGTTGCGCCCGGGGCGTACACCGGTGCTGACAGAAAAGGCCGCGAGGGCAAATTCAGAATTGCCCACGGTGGTACCTTGTTTTTAGACGAAATTGGGGACATGCCGATCGCCTTGCAATCCAAGTTGCTGAGGGCCTTGCAAGAGGGGGAAATCGAACCTCTTGGGTCAAACCAACTGCTCTCGTTTGATGCGCGCATCATTGCCGCGACCTCACGCGATTTGCCGCAACTGGTGCGAGAGGGCAAGTTCCGAGAGGATTTGTTTTACCGTTTGAATGTGCTTCCCATCCGCGTGCCACCTTTGCGTGAACGTCGGCAAGACATCCCGCAATTGCTGGAGGTGTTGCTGGAAGACCTGGTGCAGCACTCCGGGGGGCCCTTGCCAGAGTTGACACGGGGAGCGCTGGACATTTTGGCCGCGCAGCCCTGGCGAGGCAATATCCGTGAGTTGCGCAATGTGCTGGAGCAAGCGGCCATGCGCAGCGAAACGTCTCGCATTGACGTCACTGACATCGTGCAGGTTTTGGCGGATTCTGGTGTGCCACCGGTGGTGGTACCGCTGCCATCGCCATCGCCATTGGCCGAGGTTGTGGTCAAGTCTTCAGCGTCAACCGAAGACCTGTTGCGGCCTTTGGCTGTGCAGATAGCTGAGGTAGAACGGCGGGCGATTGAAGCCGCGCTGCAACAAACTGCCCACAACAAGGCGGCTGCGGCAAAGTTGCTGGGCATTTCCCGTGCGACCTTGTATGAGAGATTGACTTCGTCTGATTTTCAGGCGACTGTATGAAAAAAATACATAAATGTATAAATTCAAGTCATTTTAGCGTTGGAGTGATTCTATTCTTTTGAGAAGTCATTCAAAATCAATCACTTACGTTCTGGCATGTTCCGTGCAATTGGGCAGGGCTATCAACATTTGGAGACATTCCCCATGCAACGCCGTTCCTGTCTGGCTTTGGCCACCCTTGCTGTCGCGATCACTGCTTCATGGTCTGTGCAGGCCCAGAGCAATGAAATCCGCATTGCCCATGTGTATGACAAAACTGGTGCCCTGGAAAGTTACGCCAAACAGACCCATACGGGGTTCATGATGGGTTTGGACTACGCCACTGGCGGCACCATGACCGTTGCAGGTAAAAAACTCAAAGTGATCGAGCGTGACAGCCAAGGCAAGCCCGACGTGGGCAAGGCCCAGTTGGCCGCAGCTTATGCCGATGACAAGGCCGATTTGGCGGTTGGGCCAACGTCCTCTGGCGTCGCTTTGGCCATGTTGCCGGTCGCTGAAGAATACAAAAAGATTTTGTTGGTGGAGCCCGCAGTTGCCGATTCGATCACGGGCGACAAGTGGAACAAATACATCTTCCGTACTGGCAGAAACAGCTCTCAGGATGCCATCAGCAACGCTGTGGCCTCTGACGTTGATGGCATGTCGATGGCCGTGTTGGCACAAGATTGGGCCTTTGGCAGAGACGGTGTCAAGGCGTTCAAAGATGTCCTGAAAAAAACCAAGGTCGTGCACGAGGAATACTTGCCACCGGCCACCGCTGATTTCACCGCAGGGATCCAACGCATCGTGGATGCGCTCAAGGACCGTCCTGGGCGCAAGGTCATTGCGGTGGTGTGGGCGGGTGCCACCACACCGTTCAATGCTTTGGCTGACGCTGATCTGAAAAAACGCTTTGGCATCGAAGTGGGCACGGGTGGCAATATCTTGCCAGCCATGACGGCCTACAAGCGCTTCCCGGGCATGGAGGGTGCGACCTATTATTACTTTGGCCTGCCCAAAAATCCGGTGAATGACGCCATGGTGGCGCAGCACTACAAACAGTTCAAAACACCACCAGACTTTTTCACTGCAGGTGGCTTCAGCGCGGCCATGGCAGTGGTGACAGCACTGAAAAACAGCAAGGGTGAAACCAAGGCTGACACCCTCATCAAAACCATGGAAGGCATGAGTTTTGACACGCCCAAGGGCAAGATGACCTTCCGCAAAGAAGACCACCAAGCCATGCAAAGCATGTACCACTTCAAGATCAAAGTGGATCCTGCTTTCACTTGGGGTGTGCCGGAGCTGGTTCGTGAAATCAAGGCTGAAGACATGGCCATTCCGATCCGCAACAAGCGCTGATCTTCCTGTTTTGATTCCCTTTGACGTTTTTGCCCCCCTCGAAAGCAGGGGGGCTTGGGGCAACCATGCTTGAAACACGTGAACTCACCGTGCGCTTTGGCGGGCACGTGGCTGTGAACTCGGTATCGTGCCGTTTTGAGCCCGGCACGTTGACGGCCATTGTGGGCCCCAATGGGGCCGGTAAAACGACCTATTTCAACCTCATCTCCGGGCAGATCAAGGCCACCGCTGGGGCTGTGCTGCTCCAGGGGCGTGACCTCTCTGGTCTGAGTGCCTCTGAGCGCACCCGTGCAGGCTTGGGCCGGGCGTTTCAATTGACCAATCTGTTTCCCAACCTCAGTGTGTTGGAGAACGTTCGGCTTGCAGTGCAAGCCACTCGCAGTGGCGCACATCGACACGGCTTGAAGCTGTCAACCATCTGGAGTGACCACGTCGATTTGCTTGAGCGCGCCAGGGCCGTGTTGGCCGATGTGGCCATGCTCGACAAGGCCAACTCCACCGTGGCCAGTTTGCCGCATGGCGATCAACGCAAGCTGGAAGTGGCCATGCTCATGGCGCTTGAGCCGCAAGTGTTCATGTTCGACGAGCCGACGGCGGGCATGAGTGCTGATGAGGCGCCAGTGATCCTGAACCTGATTCGCAAACTCAAGGCAGACAAATCAAAGACGATTTTGCTGGTCGAACACAAGATGGACGTGGTGCGTGAACTGGCCGACCGCATCATTGTGCTGACCAATGGCTCGTTGGTTGCCGATGGTGAACCCGCCACTGTGATTGCGTCTGCGGTGGTGCAAGAAGCCTATCTGGGAATCACCAAAGACAACACAGAAGGAGCTCCGGCATGACTGCAAACGCGTTGACACTCCAAGGTGTGCACACGCACATCGGCGCGTACCATATCCTGCATGGTGTGGACTTGGTGGTGCCTCAGGGGCAGCTCACGATGTTGCTCGGACGCAATGGGGCGGGCAAGAGCACGACGTTGCGAACCATCATGGGCTTGTGGAAGGCATCTCAAGGTCGCATTGAGTTGCTGGGTCACGACATCACGCGCAGTGAGACTCCGGACATCGCGGGCCGAGGTGTGGCCTATGTCCCGGAGGCCATGGGCATTTTTGCAGACCTGACGGTCAAAGAAAACATGCTGCTTGCTGCACGACATGCCAAGCGTGCCGAGGACATGGACGACACCCGCATCAAGTGGATCTTTTCTTTGTTTCCTGCGGTTGAGAAGTTTTGGAATCACCCTGCGGGCAAGCTCTCCGGGGGACAAAAGCAAATGGTCGCCGTAGCCCGCGCCATCATCGAACCCCGAGCGTTGTTGATCGTCGATGAGCCCAGCAAGGGTTTGGCGCCGTCCATCATCAACAACATGATCGACGCGTTTGCCCAGCTCAAGGCCACGGGCACATCGATCTTGTTGGTAGAGCAAAACCTGAGCTTTGCCAAGCGGCTGGGTGACCATGTGGCGGTGATGGACAACGGTCGTGTGGTGCATGCGGGCTCCATGCAGGCGCTGGCCGAAGATGAAGCATTGCAGCAGTCGTTATTGGGGTTGTCCTTATGAGTCACTTGATCGAACGCAAACTGGACTGGAAGCCCTTGGTCCTGGTGCCTGTGTTGATGGCTTTGGCATTGCCATTCATCGGGTCGGTATCCAGTTGGGTCACTTTGACGGTAGCGGGTCTGGCCATGGGCATGATCATTTTCATCATTGCCTCGGGACTCACGCTGGTCTTTGGCCTGATGGATGTGCTGAATTTTGGGCACGGCGTGTTCATTGCTGTCGGCGCTTTCGTCGCCACCAGCGTGCTGGGGGCCATGGGGGATTGGACGCAATCGGGCGAACTGTGGCGCAATTTGGTGGCTGTGGTCCCTGCAATGGTGGTCGCCATGCTCGTGGCTGGTGCGCTGGGCTTGGCGTTCGAGCGTTTCATTGTGAGGCCGGTTTACGGTCAGCACCTCAAACAAATTTTGATCACCATGGGCGGCATGATCATTGGTGAGGAGTTGATCAAAGTCATTTGGGGACCGCAGCAGATCGCCTTGGAGTTGCCCGAAGCCATGCGTGGCTCGCTGTTTGTTGGGGATGCTGCCATCGCCAAGTACCGTCTGTTGGCCGTGGTGGTCGGCTTGTTGGTGTTCGGCGTTTTGGCTTGGACGCTGTCTCGGACCAAGATCGGTTTGCTCATTCGAGCTGGGGTACAAGACCGCGACATGGTCGAGTCTTTGGGCTATCGAATCCGCAGGCTGTTCATTGGCGTGTTTGTGGTGGGAAGTGCACTGGCTGGCCTGGGTGGTGTGATGTGGGGCATGTTCCAGCAGGTGGTGATCCCTCAGATCGGGGCACAAGTGAACGTGCTGATTTTCATCGTCATCATCATCGGCGGGTTGGGCTCGACGGGTGGCGCTTTGATAGGCGCTTTGATGGTCGGTCTGGTTTCCAATTACGTCGGTTTCCTGCTCCCCAAGGCCGCCATGTTTTCGAACATCGGTTTGATGGTGGCGGTGCTGTTGTGGCGTCCCCAGGGCGTCTATCCCGTCGCCAATCGCTGAGGTGAAACGATGCTGAACCGTTTGATTTCCAATGATTTTCCCCGCAGCAAGGCTCTGTCCGTGCTGTTGCTGCTGTTGTTGCTGAGCCTGGCTTTCGCACCTTTCGTATTCCCCGGCGTCAAGGCGCTGAGTGTGGCGGCCAAGGTACTGGTGTTTGTGGTGTTGGTGGCCAGTTTTGACCTGTTGCTGGGTTACACCGGCATTGTGAGTTTTGCGCACACCATGTTTTTTGGCATTGGGGCTTATGGGATTGCCATTGCCTGCGTCAGCATGGGGCCCACCTGGATGGCGCTGGTCAGCGGTTTAGGTGGCGCGCTGCTGTTGTCTTTTGTGTTGTCGCTGGCCATCGGGTTGTTCTCGCTCAGGGTGAGGGCCATCTTTTTCGCGATGATCACGCTGGCTGTGGCCTCTGCTTTCCAAAATCTGGCGGCACAACTGTCAGACCTCACCGGCGGTGAGGACGGCTTGACGTTCAAACCGCCAGAGATGCTGACACCCGCGTACGAGTGGGGTGACTCGTTGTTTGGGGTGTCGTTGGATGGGCGCTTGATTTGCTATTACCTGCTGTTTGTTGTCGCTTTGGTGTTGGTGCTGGTACTGCTGCGCGTGGTGAACTCGCCATTTGGTCGGGTGCTGCAAGCCATTCGTGAGAATGAGTTTCGCGCAGAAGCCATTGGCTACCGGGTG
>CAZHDP010000029.1:0-15708 GCA_964531605.1 uncultured Burkholderiaceae bacterium
GGAGATCACCATGGACAAGGGCCGTGTTCAGCAGACCAACTACAACAACTACCCTGTGGTGCGCATGAACGAATCCCCCGTCATTGACATCGTGTTGGTCAACAGCACGGAGAAGCCTGGTGGTATCGGTGAGCCTGCAACCGCGCTGGTGGTGCCTGCCATTGCCAATGCACTGGCCAGCCTGACCGGCAAACGGGTGCGCAAGCTGCCCCTGACGCCTGAGGCCATCAAGGCAGCCTGATGCCCTGTTGACACGCCCTCTCGGCGCGGCCGGGGGCACAGAGGCTTGAAAACTAGAATGCCCTTCTGGCGCTTTGCCAGGAGGGCATTTTTTTGGTATGTGTGTGCTCAGCCTGTGTAAGGCGACGAGGCCGCCCCACGACTTGTCTTTTGTCCAATCGATGCCCTTGGGCCATCCCACCATGAACGACCCTTTGCCACCTCTGCTTTCACGCCGCCACTGGTTGGCTCAATCTTGTGCGGTCTTGACGGGTGCTGCCGCACCTGTGGTGCAGGCGCAAGGTAACCGAGGTGCCCCAGGTGCAGAGGCTTGGGCTGCGTTGGAGGCCAAGGCCCGTGGGCAAAAGGTGTATTTCAACGCTTGGGGGGGCAGTGACCGTGTCAACGCCTATGTGCAGTGGGTGGCTGCCGAGCTCGACAAACGGTTTGGTGTACAGCTGGAGCATGTCAAGTTGACCGACACGGTTGAAGCGGTCAAACGCGTGCGCAATGAAAAATCGGCAGGCAAGGCGAAAGACGGCAGCGTTGACCTGCTGTGGATCAATGGCGAGAACTTTCTCAGCATGAAGCGTGAGGGCCTGCTTTGGGGCCCTTTTGCGGAGAGCTTGCCCCATTACGTTTACGTTGACGTGCAGGGCAAACCCACAACGCGTGTTGATTTCTCCGAGCCTGTGGAGGGCATGGAAGCCCCTTGGGGCATGGCGCAATTCACCTGGTTTGCCGATCGCAAACGGGTGCCTCAGCCGCCGCGCAGCGTTGCCGCTTTGCTGGCGTTTGCCAAGGCGAATCCAGGGCGAGTGAGCTATCCCCGGCCTCCGAATTTTCACGGCACCACCTTCCTGAAACAGGCGCTGGTGGAATTGAATGCCGGCCGCGCCACGGCATTGGCCTCGTTGTATAAACCCCAGACACCAGAGGCACTGGCTCAAGCGACGGCCCCTTTGTGGTCTTGGTTGGATGCCTTGCACCCACACCTTTGGCGCGGGGGAAAGCAGTTCCCGCAGAATGCGGCGGCCATCCGGCAAATGGTGGCCGATGGCGAGCTGTGGATCGGCTTGACGTTCAACCCGAATGAAGCTGCCAACGAGATCGCTGCCCAACGTTTGCCTGAGTCGGTGTACAGCTGGCAAAACGCGGCGGGGTCCATCGGCAACACGCATTTTTTGGCCATTCCGTTCAATGCCCGTGCACGAGAAGCGGCACAAGTGGCCGTCAATTTCATGCTGTCACCGCAGGCCCAAGCCCGCAAAGCGGACATTGCCGTGTGGGGTGACCCCACGGTCTTGGCGGTGGACAAGTTGCCTGCTGCAGAACGCGCGCGTTTCGCGACCCCGCCTGCAGCAGGTCAAGTCGAGCAGACTGTGCCCGCCATCCCTGAACCACACGGCAGTTGGGTGGACCCGTTGGAGCGTGAGTGGTTGCGACGTTACGGGTGACACGCACGTCCCATTGGGGTGCCGCTGCACTGGTGCTGACCTGTGCTCATCGCTGCGGTGGACTTGCAAGCGTGGCAAGACATGTTGACCGAACCTCAGTGGTGGCGGGCGTGGTGCCTGAGCTTGGTGACCGGACTGGGTGCAACGGCGCTCTCTGTGGCGTGTGCAGCCTGGCTGCTGTCGCGCAGTTTTCCAGGCAAGCGCTGGCCCGTGTTGGTGCGTTGCCTGTCACCCATGTTGGCCATGCCGCACGCGGCCTTTGCCATCGGTCTGTTGTTTTTGTTGTCACCCAGTGGCGGACTGCTTCGCCTGTTGTCACCCTGGGCGACCGGCTTTGATGCCCCCCCGCATTGGGTGACCACGCAAGACCCCTGGGGTGTTGGTTTGGTGCTGGCCCTGGTGGCCAAAGAGGTTCCATTTTTGTTGTGGATGGCGGCCTCGCAGTTGCGGCGGCCCGATGTGGGGTGGCGTCTGACACGCGAACTCCAGGTGGCCCTGAGCATGGGGTATCAGCCTCGCCAGGCGTGGTGGGCGATCGCCTGGCCGCAACTGTGGCCACGGCTGTGGGCGCCGACCTTGGCTGTGCTGGCGTACAGCTTGACGGTGGTGGACATGGCCTTGGTCATTGGACCTGTGTCCCCCCCCACGCTTGCTGTGCTCGCTTGGCAGTGGCTGACCGATGCCGACGCCACCGTGAACGCGCAGGGCGCCGCCGCTGCCTGGTGGCTGGCTTTGACAGTCGCCGCTGTGGCCTTGGCCTTCCGGGCGCTGGTCTTTGGCTGGGGGCATCGTCTGTCGGACCCTGACGGATCGCGTGGCGTGGTTTCGCGGTGGGGGCGAGCGTTCGGTGGCGTGACGGGGCTGTGGTGCTTGGTTGGCGTGTACCTGGCCGTCATGTTGGTGTTGACGGTCAGCAGCGTGGCCGGTGTGTGGCCCTTCCCGTTGTTGCTGCCTGAGCGTTGGAGTTGGCAAGGGTGGCTGTCTGTCGGGCAAAGCGCCAAGACCTTGATCCTCACCCTGGGCCTGGGTCTTACCTCAGCGCTGGCGGCGCTGGCCTGGTCTGTGGCTTGGCTGGAGTGGGCCCCAAGCACCTGGGATCAACGCGTGCGCCAGTTGGTGTACCTGCCTTTGTTGCTGCCGTCCGTGCTGTGGGTGTTGGGGGTCCATCGACTGAGCTTGTCGTGGGGCATGGATGCCCAGTGGACGGGGGTATGGCTGGCCCACACGCTCGCGGCCTTGCCTTATGTGTTGATCGCACTCACTCCGGCATACACCGGTTTCGATGCCCGGTACGCTGCCCTGGTGGCCAGCATGGGCCGCACCCGTTGGCAGTTGCTGGTGCGGGTGAAATGGCCGCTGCTCAAAGCGCCCTTGGCGTCGGCATTTGCGGTGGGGTTTGCGGTAAGTTGTGCGCAGTACCTGCCCACTTTGTTCGTGGGGGCGGGGCGGTTTTCGACCGTCACCACCGAGGCTGTGACCTTGGCTTCAGGTGCCCAGCGCTCGTTGACCGCTGCCTTTGCCTGGCTGCAATGGGTGTTGCCTGTCGTGGTGTTTGGCATCGCGGCCTGGGTGGGGCGTCCCAGGCGTTTTGTCGTTGTGAAAGAACCCGTTGTGAAAGGACGCTTGTGAGTTTGCAATTGGACGTCGTGCGCTTGGGGCTACGGGCGCAGGCGGGTGGTCAAACCTTGGTCAGCAGCGTGTCGCTGACCGTGCCTGCGGGCAGCATACACACGGTGATGGGGCCCAGCGGATCGGGCAAATCCAGCCTGCTCGCAGCGGTGAGCGGCACCTTGCCTCCGGCCCTCGAATTCAACGGCCAAGTGTTGTTGAATGGTCGCGACATCACGGGCCTGCCTACCGAGGCACGGCGGGTGGGCATCTTGTTCCAAGATGACCTGCTGTTTCCCCACATGACCGTGCGCGAAAACCTGTTGTTCGCTGTGCCACCCGGCCCCAGCGCATGGCGTGAAAGCCGTGTGAGCCAGGCACTGACCGACCTGGAACTGCCAGACTTTGCGCATGCTGACCCCGCCACGCTGTCCGGCGGACAACGCTCACGTGTGGCCTTGATGCGTGCTTTGTTGGCCGAGCCTGAGGCCTTGTTGTTGGACGAGCCCTTTGCCAAGCTCGACAGTGCCTTGCGGGCACGCATGCGGGGGTTTGTGTATGCCCGTTTGCGCCTGGCGGGCATCCCGACGTTGCTGGTGACCCACGATGTCCAGGATGTGGCGGATCCCGAGGCGCTCACCCACCTGGCTTAAGGTTGTTGCTTGACCCATTGTTCGCTGTCGTCCCACAGCCGCCGGGCCACCGCTGTATCGCGTCCAGCTGCAGAGGGTTGAATGGGTTTGCATTTGTCGTAGTACAGACCCGATTCCGACGCACAGTCGGGCGACGTTGCGCAGTACAGCGTGGTTTGCGCACCTTCGGTGCTGTCGATCATGAAGCGTTTGATCAGCGGCTTGAGAGGCCAGGGCACTGCCCGCCACACGTCTGTGGCGACCACGCCGGGGTGCAAGGCGTACACGTTCACCCCAGTGCCGTTCAACCGGCGACTCAACTCAGACGCAAAAAGCACATTGGCCAGTTTGGCGACCCCATATTCGCGCAGTCCCCCCGGTGATTGGGTGGGCTGGCGAAGCACGTCAAAGTCTATGCCTTTGACCCGGGTGTGGGCACGGCTGGCGACCACCACCACGCGTGACGGTGCCGAGGCTCGGAGCGTCTCGAGCATCAACTGGGTCAACAAAAAATGACCCACGTGACAGGTGCCGAAGGTGAGCTCAAAACCAGAGGCTGTCATGCCCTTGTGGCCTGCCAAACCCGCATTGGCGATGAAGATGTGCAAAGGCAATTGGCGGCTCAGGAAAAGCTGAGCACACGCTCGTACCGACTGCAGATCACCCAAATCCAAAGGAATGAACTCGGCCTTGGCTTGACCGTGACTGAGGGTTGCGATGTCGTCCAAGACGGTTTGGGTTTTGCGCTGAGATCGGCAGGCCAAAAACACATGGGCTCCCCGCAGCGCCAGTTGCGTTGCGGTGACGCGGCCTATGCCTGTGTTGGCACCCGTGACGAGGGCTACTTTGCCGATGAGGTCTTGTGTGGGCATGGGGTGAACGTGATGGAGGGTAGACGTAGGGTAGAGGGAGGGTAGAGTGATGTGCCGATGCTTCAATGCTCATGCATGCCGCGCCAGTTTGTCAAACAAGTCGTTGAAGATGGCGTCGCGGTTCACGGCATGGGCCTCACGCATCCAATGCCTGTGAGGGGTCGCCTGCCAGTGCTTTGTGTTGGTCAATGTGGGTGTGCGCACCAGCCCACTGGGCACCCATTCAGGGTTGATCATCCAGGCGATGTTGATCACATCCCAAATGACCCAGCTGTACACCCCGGACAAGGCCTGACCTGCGTGGATGCCCAGCACAGGCCACAGCGGGTTGTCGGTGTACAGCGCGTGCAGGTAGTCACCCATGGCCCCAGCGCCACGGACATGGCGTTCCATGTCTGGCAACGACAGGCGCAGCTGCGCACCGACGTGGTAACCCGGCAGGTAAATGTGCGGTACCCCGCTGTCCAGCAGCAGCTGGCTGGCGGGCAAGTCCTGTTCCAGGTTGAAGGAATGGTTCACCTGCGGCGCGTGTGAGGGGTAGCCGCTGGTCCACACCACGGCGATGCGGTTCACGATGTCGGGTGCAAGCAGCAAGGCGCTGGCGATGTTGGTGACACACCCCAAGGCCAGCACGTAGAGTGGCTCTGGTCGGTCATGGGCGCGTGCCGTTTCGATCAAGTGGTTCACGGCCTCGCTGTGCAACGGGGTGCTGGGCGAAGGCAAGTAGCCCACACTGCCGCGCAAGACTTTGCCAGTGGCATCCAGCCGCAACTTGTCGAACACGTTCAAGATTTCCTGGTAGCTGCGCTCCATGCCGACGGCGGGGAGATTGAAGGGCGCAGCATCGGCAGGGGCGTGGGGCATCTCTGGCGCGCGATGGGCAAAGGAAAACGGCTCGGCGTAGACCGCGACCACGTCCAGTTGATCAGCGGAGAGCAGGGCCCAGGCGAGTGCAAACTGGTCATCGATTTCATTGGCCGCGTCGGTGTCGATGATCACGCGCGGGCGCTGCCCTGGTGAGGGTGATGGCGGCGTCAAACGCGCTTGGTACCAGTGGTCGTCGTGAACGGGAAAGGTGGGCATGGTCATCTTATGCGGGGTGGGTCAGGGTGCGCAGGCGCTCCCAGTCTGCGGGTTCGTCCACATCCCACAGTGTGGGCAATTCTTTCCAGCTTGTGCCGGTTTGGCGCAATTGTTGTCGGGTTTGAGCCATGACCTGAGGGGTGCTCCAGTCCACGTTGTCAAAGGCTTCCGGGATGAAGCGGCGCATGCCTATCAGCACGTAGCCGCCATCCTCTGCGGGGATCAACACCACGTCATGCGTTGTCAGCGCAGTTGCCGCACCTTGCAGGTGGCCAGGCGCCAACACCGGGCAGTCTGTGCCGACCAGCAGCAAGGGGAGGGCCTGGTGTGGACCGGTGAAATGGTGTTGAAACGCCTGGGCCATGCGGTGTCCCAATTCACCTTGGGGCTGGTCAGTGCACCTCACCCCCAGGCGAGCTTGCAGGGCCTGAAAAAAGCGATGCCGTGCTTGGGGGGCACACCAGACCACGACCGCGTTGCCACTGTGGCTAGTGAAGGCTTGAGCCACGCGCACGGTGTCGAGGGTGAAGCGCCGTTGCGCCCTCGCCGCCTGCGCCGCGCCCAGGGCCGGTATCAAACGGGTCTTGGCCAGTCCCGCCACGGGGGCTTTGGCCACCACGGCCACAGCCGCTCCGGTGAGTGGGGGTGGCGCGGCATAGCCGTAGCGCAATGCCAAGGCGTGCGGGGACACCCCCGCTGCATAGGCCGCACGCAAGCACCACATCAACCAGATGGTGCGCCACAGCCCATGTTGGTCCCAACGCCGGCCCGACGTGGTGACCCGCTGGGGCAGGCAAACGGGGCGCTGCGATTGGCGCAGCTTGCTGCTCAAGGCGATGTCTTCCATCAACGGTTGCTTGGCGAATCCACCGGCCTGTGAAAACGCGGTCATGGTCATGAACATGGCCTGGTCGCCTGTCGCAATGCCACTGACACGCGAACGCCAGTTGACCATGTGCGCGACCCAGGGCAGCAAGAGGTGTCGTCCTGCAATCGCCACATCGAACCGACCCCAAGCACGACCGTTTGCCAAGGCTTCAGAGATCAGGTCGTCTGCGTGCGCAGGCAATTGTGTGTCGGCGTGCAAAAACAGCAACACGTCGGGCGCCGTGCCAGAACAGACGGCCATCGCTCCTGCGTTCATTTGCGAGGCGCGACCCCGGGGGGCAAGCAGCACTTGGTCTGCCCAGCGAGAGGCCAGCGCCCATGTCGTATCGGTGCTGCCGCCATCGACCACCACCACTTGAACGCCGCGCTGACGCAACGGCCGCAGCGCGCGCAAGCGAGACAGCAGACCTTCGCCTTCGTTCAAGACCGGGATGACGATGCGCAGTTTCAAAGGCTCTCCATCAAAGGCTCTCCAAGGCCTTGAATTCACCCAGGCATTGCGCGACCACGTCTTCGCTCAGAAAGTGAGACACACGCTCTTGCACGTGCGATACCAGGGCTGGGGTACTGTGCTCGGCAGACCAGTCTTCGCCATCCCCGCCCGTCGTGGCGGCGCGGCCTGACAAGGCTTGCCATTTGACGCACCAAGTGATCGACCAAAGCCACATCGCCCGGCGCAGGGGCACATGCCAAGCACGGGCTGTGGCGTTGTGCTGTCCCAAGACATGGTCCCAGTCCGCATAGGCCTGTGCAACTTGATCCAGACTGAGCACCGCATGGGTGTCAACGTCCCAGGTGGTCGACGTGTACAGCGTGGCGTGGGCTAAATCGAGGCCAGGGTAGCTGTAGCGGCACTTTTCCAGATCGACCAACATGGCTTTGCCATCTGTTTGAACCACAAAGTTGCCAGGGTGCCCATCGAATGCGATCAAATGTCGCGAGGGGCGGGCAGGCGCGACACACAACGCATGCAAGGCTTCCAGCCCTGTTGCAATGGCTTGCCGTGTGTTGAAGGCCAACGACACATGGGGCTCATGCAGGTACTTGGCCTGCGCTGAAACCTCGTCAGCCAGGGCTTGTAAGGGGTCGGGTGCGTTCCACAAGGGGGCGCGCTTTTCAGTTGCGGGCAAAGGCAAGTCGTGCAACGCTGCCAGCGATTGAACGATGGCCTTCAGGTCCCGTGGCAAGTCGGCCGGTCGACCGATGATCTCTTGCACCAACAAGGCACCACGGGGCAGGTGTACGCTGGGTGGCAGCACGCCGTGACACTGGGGTGCGTGGTGGCCTTCTGCTGCCCGATCAAAACACGCCCGTTGGTACGCCAGGTTGTCTGCAGCGTTGAGTTGCATTTGACTTTGCTTGGGAATGCGGGCGAGCAAGCCTGAGCCAGAGATGCGCACATGGTCGTGGGCAAGTCCTTTGTCAGTCAGTCGGGTCAGTGCCTGTTCGTTCAAGCCCACAGGCAAAGCGCGCCGCAAAGCTTGCAGCAGGGGGTCTGCCGCCAAAGCATGGGCTGTGGTGGTGTGTGGGGCCAGTGCTGAACGGGGCATGCGACAAGCATAATGCACGTCGCTTGGACACCCTGCCTGAGCAGGCCCGCGTCAGGCCAAGGTCTGTTGACTTGACCAAGCGTTGAAAGGATTTTCATGAGCATCAACAAAGCGGTGGTCCTGGCCGTGATCGCTGCCGCTGTGGCGTCTTTTTGGGCGTGGGACTTGGGGCGCTACCTGAACCTGGCCTACCTGCAACAAAGCCATGGCACCCTGCTTGCGTTGTACGCACAGCACCCGGCGACGGTGATGGCGTGCTATGCCCTCATTTACGTGGCAGTCACGGCGCTGTCTTTTCCTGGGGCCACCCTCATCACGTTGGCAGGCGGAGCTGTTTTTGGCTTGGGTTGGGGCTTGCTGCTGGTGTCGTTTGCGTCGTCTGTCGGTGCCACGCTGGCATTTTTGACCGCTCGCTTTGTGCTCCGTGACAGTGTGGAACGGCGATTCGGCGCCAGGTTGGCAGAGGTCAACCGCGGGGTGGAGAAAGAGGGCGCCTGGTATCTGTTCACGCTGCGACTGGTCCCCCTGGTGCCGTTTGTCGTGATCAACGTGGCGATGGGGTTGACTTCGATGAGGACACGTACCTTTTATGCCGTCAGCCAAGTCGGCATGCTGGCAGGCACGGCGGTGTTTGTGAACGCTGGGACCCAATTGGCGCAAGTGACATCGTTGAACGACGTGTTGAGCCCTGGCTTGCTGGCGTCTCTGGTGTTGCTGGGTTTTTTCCCGTGGGTGGCTCGGCAAATGGTTTCGTGGGTTCAGCGGCGCAAGGCCCATGCGCGCTGGTCGGGGCAACGCCCGCGCCAGTTTGACCGCAATTTGATCGTGATCGGTGGTGGGGCAGGTGGCTTGGTCACGGCATACATCGCTGCGGCGGTGAAGGCCAAGGTCACCTTGGTGGAGGCGCACAAAATGGGCGGCGACTGCCTGAACTACGGTTGCGTGCCGAGCAAAGCCTTGATCAGAAGTGCCAAACTCGCGCACCAGATGCGACATGCCAGCCGCTATGGCCTGAGCGACACGCCACCGCCGTTCAGCTTCAAAGCGGTCATGGACCGGATTCACACGGTCATCGCAGCCATCGCGCCGCACGACAGCGTGGAGCGTTACACCGGTTTAGGGGTAGAGGTGCTGCAAGGTTACGCCAAGATCGTGAACCCATGGACGGTGGAGGTTGCCCTCCATGATGGGGGCACGCGCCTGCTGACCGCACGCAGCCTGGTGATTGCCACAGGCGCGAGCCCGGTTGTACCGCCCTTGCCCGGGCTGGACGAGGTGGGCTATGTCACCAGCGATACCTTGTGGGCGCGGTTTGCAGAGATGGATGCCCCACCTCGCCGCCTGGTCGTCTTGGGGGGAGGGCCCATCGGGTGTGAGTTGGCGCAGAGCTTTGCCCGCTTGGGCTCAGCGGTGACCCAGGTTGAAATGGGGGACCGCGTCATGGTGCGTGAAGACGAGGACGTGTCCGCACTGGTGCGAGAGGCTTTGCAGGCAGATGGGGTGCGGGTCTTGACCCGTCACCAGGCGTTGCGCTGTGAGCGCTCGGGAGACACCAAGGCTGTGATCGTTGCCATCGATGGCAAGGAAGAGCGCATCGAGTTCGATGAGTTGCTGTGCGCCGTGGGTCGCGCGGCCAGGTTGTCGGGGTATGGCCTGGAAGCCTTGGGGATACCCGCTCAACGTACGGTGGACGTCAATGGCTATTTGCAGACCCTCTTTCCCCACATCTATGCGGTTGGGGATGTTGCGGGGCCGTTTCAATTCACACACACAGCGGCCCATCAGGCTTGGTATGCGGCCGTCAATGCCCTGTTTGGGGATGTCAAGACCTTCAAAGTGGACGATTCAGCGATTCCGTGGACAACCTTCACAGACCCTGAAGTCGCTCGCGTGGGCTTGAACGAGCAAGATGCCCGGCAACAAGGCATCGCACATGAAGTCACCACCTACCGCCTGGATGACCTGGACCGGGCCATTGCAGACAGCGAAGCCCATGGTTTCGTGAAGGTGTTGACCGTGCCCGGTAAAGACCGAATCCTCGGCGTGACGGTGGTGGGCAGCCATGCGGGTGAGGTGATCGCCGAATTTGTCTTGGCGATGAAACACGGTCTGGGCTTGAACAAGGTGCTAGGCACCATCCACACCTACCCCACCTGGACGGAGGCCAACAAATACGCCGCCGGCGAATGGAAGCGGGCCCACCAGCCCCATCGGGTGCTGGCATGGCTGAAGCGCTACCACGATTGGCGACGTGGCTGAGGCCTTGCATTACAGTGATGGCCTCCAGACCTTCACCAGACCGTGGGTCGTGATCGTCCTTTGATTCCTCTTTGTGCTTGTATTTCAAACCATGACTTCCTCACTTTCTGATCAAACACCGGTCCTCATCGCAGGGGGGGGCATCGCGGGCTTGTCCATGGCCCTCACCCTGCACCAGCTTGGCGTGCCTTGTCAGGTGTTCGAGTCCGTCAGCGAACTCCAGCCCTTGGGGGTGGGGATCAACTTGCAGCCCAACGCTGTGCGAGAGTTGTATGACATGGGCTTGGATGCGGCCCTGCTGGACACGGTGGGTATCCAGGCGAAAGAGTGGGCGCTGGTCGGGCGCAACGGCCATGAGGTCTATGCTGAGCCCCGTGGGTTGCTGGCGGGGTACAAATGGCCTCAGTACTCGGTGCACCGTGGCAAGTTGCAAATGCTGTTGCTCGATGCCGTGCACCGTCGATTGGGGCACCAAGCGGTGCAGTTGGGCTGCCGTGTCACAGGTTACAGCCAAGATGAGCGGGGTGTTTGCGCCACAGTTGAGTCCAGAGATGGCCTGCGACGCGAGGTCAAGGGCAGCATGCTGATCGCCGCTGATGGTTTGCACTCGGCCGTGCGCGCGCAGATGCACCCTCAGCAACCCCCGATCCAATGGGGTGGGGCCATCATGTGGCGGGGCACTTCACCTGGCGTGGCGATCCGATCGGGCGCATCTTTCGTCGGGGTGGGGTCGTTGCGTCACCGTGTGGTGCTGTACCCCATCACGCCACCTGATCCTCAAACGGGGCTCTCGGTCATCAACTGGATTGCCGAGATCACGGTTGACAACGCCGCAGGCTGGGCCCAAGGGGACTGGAACCGCAAAGTGCGATTGGAGGAATTCGCGCACCATTTTGACGGTTGGAACTATGGGTGGTTGGACGTGCCTTCGATGCTCCGAGGGGCGTCAGAAATTTTTGAATACCCGATGATTGACCGTGACCCCGTGCCCACCTGGGTCGATGGCCGTGTGGCCTTGATCGGTGACGCCGCCCATGTGATGTACCCCGTCGGCTCCAATGGCGCCAGCCAGGCCATCGTGGACGCCAGGGTGCTCGGCGCCGCTTTGGTCGCGCACGGTGTCACGCCACAAGCGCTGCAAGCTTATGACCACAAGCTGTGTGCCGACATTTCCGCTTTGGTGTTGCGCAACCGGGGTTCCGGCCCTTTTGGGATGTTGGGCCTGGTGGACGAGCGGTGTGGTGGTGTGTTTGACGACATCAATGACGTCATCCCTCAAGCGGAGCGCGACGAGTTCATGGCCAGGTACAAACAGGCTGCTGGCTTCGCCATCGACGCTTTGAATTCAGCGCCCCCCACCCTTGCGGCGGGGGCGTGGGTCAAGGGCTAAATCGGTAAACCCGAAAATCCCAGTGGCGCATGGGTCTATTGCGCTGCAGTTTGGGTGACCTGTTGGTTTAGTCGCACAATGCCAAGAGCGCATCTTCAGGGGGTTTCGTGAGGTTTGATATCCAAACGCTGTCTGTCTTGGTGGCGGTCAGCTCCCTGGTCTTTGCTTTTGCCAGTTTCACCGTCGCCAGAATGATCCCGTCAGAAACACACCTGAGGGATTGGGCCTTGGGTGCAGGGCTGGCCGCGCTCAGTACGTTGTTGGTCGGTCTGCGCGGCAACATTCCTGAAGTGATTTCGGCCGCTGTGGCCAACAGCCTGCTCACCTTCGGGTTCTGCTTTCTGTACATGGGAACCTGCGGACTGCTGCGGCGGCCGCGGCCTGGCAATTGGCTTTGGCTGATGGGGGTCGTCGCATTGCTGACCTTAGGCTGGTACACCTTGGTTGACACCAACGTCACCGCCAGGGTCGTGGTCGTCTCGCTGCTTGCCGCACCCATCCTGAGTCTGATGGCCTGGGAGTTTTGGCGTTACGACCGGTCTTTAGGACAGACACCGTTGCGCGCATTCCATGGCTTCACAGCCTTGATTTGCTTGGCTGGGGCGCTGTTGTTCTTGTCGCGGGTCGCCATCATTGCCAATGGCGTCACCATCAAAGACTATTACTCGTCAGGCAGTGTGCTGTTTGTGGCACCCTACATCTGGGCCATTCTGTTCAATGTCTGGTTTGCGATTGCGGTGACGCTGATCGTGGGGGCCCACTTGCTGGACGACCTGACCGTGGCCCGAGATGCCGCGCAAGCCACCAACGTGGCCAAAGGTCGGTTTTTGGCCAACATGAGCCACGAGATCCGCACCCCCATGAACGCGATTTTGGGCCTGCTCAGCCTGATGCAATCCACGGCGTTGAATGAGCGCCAGCGTGATTACACCACCAAAACCGAGCGGGCCGCCAAGTCCTTGCTGCACTTGCTCAATGACATCCTTGATTTTTCCAAGGTGGATGCCGGAAAAATGGTGCTGGAACAGGTGCCCTTCAGCTTGGCGCAACTCATGCAAGACCTTGCCGTGCTGTTGCGCCCCCCGCTTGCCACGTCCACGTTGAAGGTTCATTTTGAGTTGGACCCCGCATTGCCTGACGGTGTCATCGGTGATCCGATGCGGCTGCAACAGGTGCTGCTGAATTTGGGTGCGAATGCAATCAAATTCACCCCAACCGGTCATGTGCGGGTGCTTGTACAGCCCTGCGGTCCGGTGGATGGTGAGTGGGCTTCCGTTCGGTTTGCCGTGGAGGATTCGGGCATCGGCATTGCGCCTGAGCACCAAGCCCAAATTTTTGACGGCTTTGCCCAAGCCGAGGCTTCCACGACGCGACGCTTTGGCGGAACTGGCTTGGGTTTGGCGATCAGCAAGCGGCTTGTGGCGTTGATGGGTGGCAACATTCAGCTTCAAAGTGTTTTGGGGGCGGGGAGCACGTTCTCGTTTGAACTGAGGTTGCCTGTGGTCGTTCAAGGGCAGCCTGAGGGCGAGGTTGTTGTTGGCCGCATTGGCCGTATTGGTGGCACTGGCCCTGTTGCCGAGGCCCGGCCCACTGCCACGTCTCAGGATGGCGTGCCGTCGACCGCAGCACCACTGGTTGGCATGCGCATTCTGGTGGTGGAGGACAACCCGATCAATCAACAGGTGGCGTTTGAGCTGTTGACGGCCAAAGGGGCCTTGGTGTCGTTGGCGGACGATGGACAGCAAGGGGTTGAGGCGGTCAAGTTGGCCACTGTGCCCTACCACGTGGTGTTGATGGACATCCAAATGCCTGTGCTGGATGGTTACGCAGCCACGCGAGCCATTCGCACCGAACTCAACATGCCTCACTTGCCCATTGTTGCCATGACGGCCAATGCCATGGCTGTGGACCGAGAAGCCTGCCTTGCAGCTGGCATGAGCGAGCATGTCAGCAAGCCGTTTGACATTCACGCCTTGGTGCGTCTGTTGAACCGGGTGACGGGCTTTTCTTCGGCGTGAGGTTTTCGGGCCACAAGCCTCGATGCCCCAGGGTATATTCCCTCAATGACTTGTGGAGCCGTTAAATGATCAATGCCCGCCTTCGCCCGCTGTCTCACCTGTTCTGGACAGCGTTTGCCCTCGTCGCGCCTGTTGCCGCGCAAGCACAAGCGTGGCCCCAGTCCCCCATCACCATGGTGATGGGTTTTCCGGCTGGCTCAGGCGTTGACGTCGTGGGCCGGGCCATTCAAGAGCCCTTGGGCAAAGCCTTGGGGCAGCCGATTGTGATTGACTACAAAAGCGGTGCCGCTGGCAACCTGATGAGCGAATACGTGGCCCGCGCCAAGCCCGATGGCTACACACTGGCCTTTGGCACCGCTGCAACGCATGGCAGCAATGCGGCGTTGTACAAAAAACTGTCGTTTGATGTGGAGTCTGATTTTGTCCCGGTGGCTTTGATTCTGGACGTCAGCAATGTGCTGATGGTGAACCCAGATGTGATGCCTGCCAAAACTTTTGCAGAGTTTGTCGCCACGGTGAAAGCCAATCCCGCGAAGTACAACTTTGCCTCCACCGGCAATGGCACCGGTACCCACATGGCGTTTGCCGAACTCAACGCACGGCTGGGCTTGGCCATGACCCATGTGCCCTACAAAGGTGGACCCGAAGCCATTACCTCGGTGCTGAAAGGTGAGACCTGCTGCATGATGAGCCAGGTGCAAACTGGCATGCCGCACTACAAGGCGGGCAAGGTGCGGTTTTTGGGTGTGACGACGGCCAAACGGGTTGCCGCGGTATCTGAGGTGCCGGCGATTGCAGAAAGTGGCGTTGCTGGAACACAGGGCTTTGACAGCTCCATCTGGTTTGGCATTTTTGCCCCCAAGGGCACAGATGTACAGGTCGTCAGCAAAATCAACGCAGCGGTAAAGACGGTGCTGGATCAACCCGATGTGAAAAACAAATTTGAGGCTGGCGGCAACACGGTGCGCGTTGAAACACCAGAGCAGTTCAAGGCGACTGTCAAGGCCAACCGAGTCAAGATGGCTGAAGTGGTGCGTGCTGCTGGCATCACACTTGACTGACGGCGTCCCCCTGATGGACACCCTTCCAACGCAGGTGAGCCTGATCTGGACCGTGCAGCTCGGCATCTTGATGATGTTGATCTTGATGAGCCTGATGTTCATGTGCTACCTGCGCAACAGGACCTCTGTCCGTTACGTGGTGTGGATTTCAGTTGTTTTGATCCCAATCGTGCCACTGAACTACGCGTTTTATGGTGAGACCTACCAGGCCTTGGTGCCAGAGCTTCACTGGCTGAAGGTGGCTGGCCCACCCATGGCCGTGTGGGTGTCGGCCTACATGTTGGGCGACTGGTTTGGCGTTGGCTATCAAAGCGCGGGTTTGCGCAGGGGATTGTCTGGCGTGATTGCTTTGGCCGTGCTTGCCATGTTGGTGTGTCCATGGCTGCCTGCTGAGGAAGGCATGTTGGTGTCTACAGCGGCCACCTTGGGAGGCATACAACTGATTGCACTGGTGTGTTTGTGGCAAGGACGACATGGCAGCCGGATCGGCAGCCGCTTGGGCACGGGTATCTTTCTGTTTGGGTTGTTAGCCGCACTGCACTATGCGTTGGCGCTGGGCTGGCTAGAGGGGACTCGAGTCGGCTGAGACGTGGGATGCCGCGAAGGCTGGTTGGACGGCTGCCTACTGGGCTGCGAAGTGGGCCGGAAACTCTTTGTTTGGCACGCGCATC
>CAZHDP010000029.1:15718-17030 GCA_964531605.1 uncultured Burkholderiaceae bacterium
GGCACTGCACTATGCGTTGGTGCTGGGCTGGCTAGAGGGCACGGCGATGCACCTCTTTGTGGTGACCGCGGACATCATCGGGGTAATGACCATCTCTGCCATTTGCGTTCAGCGCTGTTTGCATGAGAGTCAAACCCGGGCCATGCACAACCGATTGGGGGCTGATCTGGACCCGAGCACCAAGCTGTTGACGGCGAAAGCGTTTGTCAGGGGTTTGCAGCAGGCGCTGAACCGGTTGCAAGGTCGCTCTGAATCCTATGCGGTGGTGACGGTCGTGGTAGACAACGTACCCGGCTTGCTTGACCAATTGGGTGTGGGGGGGGTGCACGAGGCACTCTGCTTGGTCGCCGCTCGGGTACGGGCAACGTCGGGGTTTTTGACCCCGGTCGGCCGGTATTACGACCGCTGCTTCATGGTCTTGATTGACCGTCCGCAGAACGAACAATTGGTCAAAAACCTCGTGACCGCGTTGAGGGCCTCTTTGCGCGAACCCATGACCTTGCCTGGTGCACACAATGAAATCCAGAATGTGCAGCCTGTCGCGGGTGTGGCAGCTGTTTATTTTGACGAGCGCGAGGATGTGTCCAACATCCTCTACCGGGCTGAAAGCGCGGCCCTCGATGCGTGCGGCAGAGGCGCGGCCATCTCCCCTGCAGGGATCGCCGTTGATGCAAGGAGCGAGCGGTGGTCGTCCTTGTTCCCATCAACATCAGCTTAAGCCTGCATCAGGCTGGGGCACAAACCACCGCGTTTGCTGGAGTTCGGCTTCGCTGTGTGACAGCAAGGCTTGCCAATGGGTCTCGGCATCTGCCTTGAGCAAGCTGTCGGTCAGGGCGCGGGCCAGGCGTTTGGCACCCACGGCCAACCCAGGTATGTCCCCGGCAACCGCACCATGGCTGAGCGTGGAGCCCCAATTGAACAAGTGGATGTTGGCCAGCGCTGAGGCTTGATGCCCTGTTCGTGACTGCAACTCGAAGCCAGGCCCCAGGTAGGGGAAGCGCGCGGCTTCTCCGTGCGCTTGTGCTTGCTCTGGTGTGACGTGGTGCGCCCATGTGTCAATGGACTCGCGGTAGCGGGCAATCTCGGGGCGCTCCAAAATGTCAACGTCAAAGCCCGTGCCAAAAATCACGGCATCAAAGCGCTGGGCCCCTTGGGGTGTGGTGACCGTGACGCCCAGATCATCGGCAGCAACATCCAACCAGGTTTCACCCAAGTGCACATTGAATTCGGCGTGGGCATCGCACCGGCGCACGGTTTCCCAGGGTGGCGGAACCTGCTCGGCAAAAATGTAGGTGTAGATCTGCCATTTGCG
>CAZHDP010000030.1:0-16948 GCA_964531605.1 uncultured Burkholderiaceae bacterium
AGGTGTGCCACAGGTTGACTAATGGGTTGTGATAGTAGGAAGCGTAATCTTTCGGGTGATCTAAGCTGAACATGACCCCTGACGTGTCGGACTTGAAGCTCGGGAGTGGTTTCATGGGCATCTCCATCGGCTTGGCTTGTGATGGCCCCACCACCACCACCTTCCTGCTCGCCAGTCTGATCAGCTCTCCCTGTGCACTCTCCACAAACACATCAAGCTGATGGATGCCCAGCGGCAGCTGACCGAAATCCAGGTCATGGCTCCAGCCCACATCAGGCGAACCAATTTGTGGCAACGCTGCAAGCACGTCTTGGCGACCTTGCTTGACCGGTACTTTTTGATGAAATTCACCGTTAAGGTACAGGTGAATTTGCGGCACCACCTGAGGAGAGGATCGCCCAACCCAGCCTGAAATTGGCAACGTCCCGTGGGCATACGGATCGATGTGCTCCCAGAAATGTTTCAGGCTTTGCGTCCGGATGTTTTTAGAAGGTGGATCGATCTCTTCAAACTGCGTGAAGTTGGAGCCCAAAGCTGCATTCAAAGACTGCACGTCATGGTATTTTTCTTTCAGAAATCCCCTGAAACCGGACACGCTGACGGCGCTGTAATCGGAAATCAGGTAATCGCCATCAAACCCCATGCCGGTCTCAAAATGGGGGTACATGTGATGCAACTCGCCCAGCAAGGTAACACCTTCAATGCGACGACGAACGCGATCGGGCAACGCGCAGACCTCGTCCAGCACCGCCCCCATCGCTTGCTCCCGCAGTCGGGTGATCTGGTTGTCCAAATTGACAAACGACCAAGGAAACACCTTTCCAACACCGAATTTGTCGATGGGCAAAGGCCCCGCTGTGGTTTGCAGGATATTTTCTGGATTTTTCGCCAGAATGTCCTCAAAAGGCGAGTCGACCCCGAAGTGATCTGAAAACAAATACAGGATCACCGGACGGTCAACATCACGGATGGAATGGGCAATTCGTTTGGCAAAAGCCGGATTGATCTCAAAGCGGTCTTGTTGCAAGGTGAACAGTTTGAACAAAGGCACATAAAGCGTGTACCCGAGCCTGTAGTCCCCTTGAAACTTCCGTTTCTCCGAAAACGTATCCAAGGTGGCGTTGATGACAGCGGCAGGAGAGTCATTCTCACGTACGCACAGTTTGGTGAATTCTGAGTTGGGCTCGTTGTGTGCCAACTCCTGACGTTTGTAGTAACAAGAATCCAAGCCGCCGATCATGGGCGCAATCAGCAATTTCCCATCTTCAGGAGCCAACAGCCAAGAGAGCCATCCGCCGGAGACGAGCAGCAAAAAAACGATACCTAGATACCTCCGGTTCATTCGAGCCCCTGTGTTTATTGTTCAAAAAGTGGTGAGCACCTGAGCTGCGCAGTCCGTCACAAGCAGGGCGGCGGCGACAGGCGAAAGGCATAATCTCGGAATGACTCAACTGACTGAAAATGCGCACGTCTACCACCGTACCATCAGCCCTGACGAGCGAAGTTCATTGTCCGTTGTCGCGAGTTTAGTCCCTCCAGGCTCCTGTGTATTGGATCTGGGCACAGGCAGCGGTAGCTTGGGGCACCACTTGACCACACGGCAGGGTTGCGTGGTGGACGGTGTCACCTACAACCAAGAAGAAGCGGATCTGGCTTCACAGCACTACCGGCGCCTAGAAGTGGCAGACCTGGAAACCTGTGATCTGGCCTCTTTGTTTGGCAATCACCAATACGATGCCGTGGTCTGTGCCGATGTGCTCGAGCACATCCGCTACCCCGAACGGATCATTGAAGCCTGTCACAAGCTCTTGAAAACAGATGGACGCTTGATCATCTCCATTCCCAACGCTGCCTATGCAGGTTTATCGGCCGATTTGTTGAGTGGGGAATTCAAGTACCGTGCGGAAGGCCTTCTGGACCGTACCCACTTGCGGTTCTTTACCCGAAAGTCTATCCAACGTCTTCTGAGTCAACTTCAATGGAATGTGCTGTCGATTGACACCATTGAAAGGCCTCTGAACGAGTCGGAGTTTGAAACCGCATTCGACGATTTGCCACCCAGCGTAGCTCGCTACCTGCTGGTTCAACCAGATGCATTGACCTATCAGTTCGTGATCAGCACGACGTATTGCTCCGATGGCGGACAAGCCCACACTGACTCGGCGGCCGACTTGGTGGCTGTCAACACAGCAGCAAAAGCGCTTTTTTCAGCACAGGTGTATGTTGAGGTGGATGGTCACTACAGCGAAGAGGCCAAACTGACTTGCCCAGGCGTGATTGGCCAGTTACATCAAACGCTGTCATTTGAATTGCCAGTGCTGCCCAAACGCATCACGGGGCTGCGGTTGGACCCTGCTGATCGACCCGGTTTTCTGCATTTGCATGCCATGAGACTGATCACAGCAGACCAGCAGACTGCATGGCGCTGGAACTGCACTGATGATTCTGTTCAGACGCTTGAACAGACCGAGCAACACGACATCGTCATGCGACCACCATGGCCAGGGACAGCGTCGATGCCTATACTGCTGTGCGGAGATGACCCGTGGTTTGTATTGCCGATTCCTCTTGAGGCAGTGAACACACCCACAGGTTTGCATGGCGGACGACTGGAGGTTGACCTGGGATGGCCGATGTCTGCTGATTACTTGGCCTTGTCTGAGTTGATGGCGCCACTGCAACGGCGCGCACTGGAGACAGCACAGCGGCTCAATGCCACTCACGGCGCGTATGAACGTCTGCAATCCATTCATGAACGCGATGCCGCAATTCAGCAGCAATGCCAGGTGTCGCTCACGACGGCCCGTCAACAACGCGACCTGGCCCACATCGAAATTCAGAACATCCAAGCATTGACAAACCAATTGCGCGCGGAGAAAGCGACATTGGATGCCGAACATGCCCGACTGAAGTTAGCCCATGATCAAACCACCGGGCAACTGCAGCACCTGCAAACTGAAAAGTCGATGGCCCTCGAAGAGCAAGGACGACTTGTCGCGTTGAACAGTGATTTGACACGCAAGTTGGAGCACACCTCCCACCTGAGTGCCAGCCTTAGCGATCAAAACGCCAACCTAACTCGTCAGAATGCGCTTCTCACTGATCAAAACAACCAACAGTCGAACGACATTCAGCGATTGCAAACGCACCTGCAATGGATTGAAAATTCAACGGTGTTTCGAATGACCAGGCCTTTGGTGAAGGTCAAAATGTGGGTGGATAAGTGGCGTAGAACACCATCGTCTGCACCAATGCAACCCTCAACGGCTCAGCGTGCTTACGATGGGCCACGTGGTCCCTCTCATCCGGTAGATGTGATTGTCCCCGTGTACAAAGGGTTGGCTGATACGGTGCTCTGCATTGAATCGGTACTGTCTGCGCAATGCGCCACCCCGTGGAGGTTGGTCATCATCAATGACTGCAGCCCAGAACCAGAAGTCACCGCTTGGCTGCGCAACATCCAGACAACAGATCCTCGCATCACCCTTTTGGAGAATGAAGAGAATCTTGGCTTCGTGGGCACGGTCAATCGAGGTATGGCGCTCAGCCGTTCCAACGATGTCTTGCTGCTCAACAGCGATGCCGAAGTGGCCAACGATTGGTTAGATCGGATTGCCCGCGCGGCCTACAGCGACCACAAAGTGGCCAGTGTCACGCCGTTTTCAAACAACGCCACCATTTGCAGCTATCCGCGATTTTGCGAAGACAACGAATTGGTCGACGGTTTGAGCACGGCGGCCATTGACCGCCTGTTCGCCCAAGCCAACGCAGGCGCTGTGATCGACGTGCCCACTGGGGTGGGCTTTTGCATGTACATCCGGCGGGACAGCTTGGATGAGGTTGGCCTGTTCGATGTAGCCAATTTTGGAAAAGGCTATGGCGAAGAGAATGATTTTTGCTGTCGGACGGCTGCTGCCGGCTGGCGCAATCTTCACGTCTTGGACACCTTTGTTCATCACTCAGGAGGCGTCAGTTTTGGCGCACACAAAAGGCCCCGCGAAATCGCCGCCATGGAGACCTTGCGGCGGCTGCATCCACAATATGAACGCGATGTGCATCAATTCGTGGCGAAGGACCCCGCCCAGCATGCGCGGCGGCAAGTTGACTTGGCGCGCATCAGGAACACAACGCGGCCTGTGGTGCTGGCGGTCATGCATGACCGCGGGGGTGGCACGGAACGCCACGTGAGAGAGCTCGCGGCCCACTTAGGACAGCAAGCACGCGTGCTGACACTTCAACCTGTTCCGGGTGGTCAGGTCAGCTTGCGCATGGCCAGCAAAGCGGAAGCACTGGACGTCCGTTTTGACATTGAAACCCAATGGGATGATTTGGTCGTGGGGTTGAAACAGTTGGGCGTGGCCCATGTGCATTTTCATCATCTGATTGGCCATCACCCTCGGGTCATGGGCTTGCCAGAACTGTTGGATGTGGCCTACGACTTCACGGCACATGACTACTACCTGTTTTGCCCTCAAATTTCGCTCACAAACCAGACGAATGCCTATTGCGGGGAGAAAGGCATTGATCAATGCAACGCTTGCCTGCGTTGGGCACCTGCACCCGGCGGAATCAGCATTGAGACTTGGCGTGCTCAATATGAGGTGTTTCTGCAAGCCGCTCGACACGTTTACACGCCAAGTGTGGACGCAGCGGAGCGCTTTGCCCGCGTGTTTTCCAAACTGAATTTGGTGCCCGTCCCACATACCGATGTCCAAATTGAATCGTTACCGCCAGCCCGGCGACCCCGCCTCTTGGCGGACAAGCAGGCGCTCAAAGTGGTGGTCATTGGCGCCATGAGTGCGATCAAGGGAGCGGACATCTTGGAGCAAGTCGCTGTGCTCTCTGCGTCCCAAGGCCTGTTGCTCGACTTTCATTTGCTGGGGTATGCCTACCGCAGTTTACGCACGCGCCCAGAGGCGGCCCTGACAGTCCACGGTCAGTATGACGATGCCGAGTTGCTTCAGCAACTGACGGACCTTCAGCCTGATTTGGTTTGGTTTCCAGCGCAATGGCCAGAGACCTACAGCTACACCCTGAGTGCAGCCTTGCAATCAGGTCTTCCTGTCGTCGGCCCAGATCTGGGGGCATTTGCAGAGAGGTTGCAGGGTCGTGCTTGGTCTTGGGTACAACGGTGGGATTTGTCAGGAGAAGAGTGGGTCCACTGGTTCCAGCAGATTCGGTTACAGCACTTCAATGGCGATCAAACACCTGATGTGCCCAACACAGGTTTGTCTGGAGGTATCGCCATGCGTCCTTGGCGCTATCACATCCATTACCTTGAAGGCATCTCAGTTCGTTCGCCCGATGCTCCAGACACAGACGACCTCAGCTCAACACTGCTCGACACCTCAAAACCATCGACAGCAGGACTGGCCAGCCAATCGAAGCAAAGGATTTTGCGCGCTGTCATTTGGCTGCGATCCACACCCGCATTGCGAGAAGTCGCCAAACGCGTGCCGTTACGTTGGCAAACCCGGGTCAAAACCTGGCTCCAGTCCTGATTTTTTGCCATGAATTCTGTGCTGAAACAAGCCCTGACACTGCACCAACAGGGCCAGCTTGCACCGGCGGAGCAGCTGTATCGCAAAGTGCTGTCCACCGAGCCAGGCAACGTGACAGCGCTGAACTTTTTGGGCATGCTACTGTACCAATGCGGCGATGCAGATGCGGCACTCCCATTGCTGGAGCGGGCTGTTTCGGTTGACCCCGCTCACGCCCCAGCGTGGAACAATTTGGGTCTCGCCCAGCGCAAACGCCAACAGAGCAAAGAAGCACTCGCGAGCTATGCGCAGGCTTTGACCCTCAAACCCGACTACACCGAAGCGTGGATCAACCAAGCCAATGCGCTGCGCGATGTCGGGCGACCCCACGACGCAGTGGCATCGTGCCAGCGCGCGTTGCAGCTCACGCCCACATCAGCCCACGCTTGGAACACCCGCGGCGCGGCGCTGCATGATCTGGGGGACAACTCACAAGCATTGCAATGCCATGAGAAGGCCCTGGCACTTGCCCCCAAAATGGCCAGCGCCAGCTTCAACCGAGGCGTGGCATTGACAGACCTCGGTCGTCACGAAGAGGCCTTGCAAAGCTATGTCCGTGCGCTTGGGCTAGATCCACAGAATGCCATAGCCTGGAACAACTGTGGGTTTGTGCTGGACAGTCTGCAGCGTCATGCCGAGGCTGTCGCCCATTATGCGAAAGCCTTGGCGCTGAACCCATCCTACACCGAAGCTCACGTCAACATGGGCACGGCGCTGGACGACATGGGCCGAATTGATGAGGCGTTGCTCAGCTTCTCGCGTGCCGTTGCACTTGAACCTCAGAACGTGAGCGCACACCATGCACAGGGACTGTGCCTGTTGGGTGTCAAGCGGTACGACGAGGCAGCCTCAGCGCTGCGGACCGTTGTCTCGTTGGACCCGCAGCACCCCTATGCGCGAGGTCATCTGCATGATGCCTTGGTCCGCGTGGCGAACTGGAACTCCTCTGAAGAATTAGGCAATGCCATCCTGGGTGACGTCAGGCAAGGGCTCACCACAGCCATGCCCTTTAATTTGCTGGCGATAGCAGACGATGCCGAGTTGCAGCACCTGGGAGCGCAGCACTATGCTCGCGCTGCCTCGCTTTCTGCGCCTGACCAACCCCGCCCACTCTGGCATGGGGGTGCCTACACCCATGCACGACCCCGCATTGCATATTTGTCCGCTGACTTGCACGACCACGCGACGGCTCAGCTGATGGTCGAGGTGTTTGAGCACCATGACCGCGAGCAATTGGACATCATTGCTTTGTCTTTTGGACCCGACCGACGCGACACCATGCGCGATCGCCTGAAGACCTGCTTTACAGAATTCAAAGACGTTTCGCACTTCACCGACGCAGCGATTGCGCAGTGGATGGTTGCACATCACATTGACCTGGCCGTCGATCTCAAAGGCTACACCCACCAGTCTCGCCCCGGGATCTTCGCCTACCGAGGTGCACCCGTACAAGTGAACTACCTCGGTTACCCCGGCACACTGGGGTCAACGCATTGGGATTATCTGATCGGCGACCACGTCGTCACCCCACACGGCGCGGAAGACCACTGCTCGGAAAAAATTGTGCGTCTACCGCACAGCTATCAACCCAACTGCGCTCTCAAAACCATAGCAAGCCCAACTCCAACCCGAGCCCAATGTGGGCTGCCAGAGACTGGTTTTGTCTTTTGTTGTTTCAACGACATCTACAAACTGACGCCCGCGCTTTTTAACGTCTGGATGCGCTTGCTACAGACCCTGCCAGGCAGTGTGCTCTGGTTGTTGAGCGATCACCCCCTTACCCAAGAAAACCTGCAACGCGAAGCCTCAAACCGCGGCGTGACTTCAGAACGTCTGGTCTTCGCAGGGCGTTTGCCCGTGAGCGAACATTTGGCACGGCTGCAGTGCGCTGACCTGTTCCTGGACACCCTCCCCATCAATGCACACACCACGGCCAGCGATGCGTTATGGGCCGGTGTTCCCGTGCTCACCTGCGCTGGAAGAAGCTTTGCCAGCCGAGTGGCGGGCAGCTTGCTGACTGCGATGGGCCTGCCAGAGTTGATCGCTGATCATCTGGCAGACTATGAAGCCAAGGCACGTCACTTTGCGCAAAATACCGACGTCCTGCGGCGTCTGAGGGAAACGCTCTCTGCGCAGCGGATTCATTCGCCGTTGTTCAAACCGGCACCTTACACACGAGCCCTTGAGTCGGCCTACCTGCAAATGATCAAACGCAGTCGCGCCGGCCTGCCACCGGAATCTTTCTCAGTGCCCGCCTGTTGACCATGACCAACAGCGTCCTTGAGCCCACTGCCCACTTTTGCCAGGATTGACCATCGTGCCCCGCTCTATTTTCACGCGCATTGCCCAGCGCTTGCGACCAGCCCCCCCCGCCAAAGAACTGCATTGGGATGCGAGCCATGTTCGCGATGCCTGGTTCGACGCTCACTTTCATTACGCGACTGATGTGGTTGCCGAATGGCTGGGCGCTGAGCGCCTCAAAACTGGGCACTTGCTGGACTTTGGCTGCGGAGATGGCATCACTGGTCTGGGGTTGATTCTTCGGCATGGGGCCCATCACGTGACAGGTGTAGACATCAGTCAAACCCACAAAGGACTGCCTGATTTGGCGCACCGTGAGATTGGACTCTCCCGCATCCCTCGGGAACTGACCTTTGAGCGCATTCACCCCGGCGCAGCATTCAAGCTCGACACGCCCTGTGACTTGGTCATGAGTTGGTCCACCTTTGAACACATCGAGATCCCCTACATGGCAGGTATCCTGAACAACCTGCATGACGTGATGAGCGACGATGGGCTCTTTTTTTTACAAATCAACCCGTTGTTTTACTCTCCGGTGGGGTCGCACCTGAGTCGATTTCAATTGCCAGATTGGGCTCACTTGTTGTGGAGCGAAGACGAAGTCGTCGAGGCTGTGATGAAGTTTCAAGGAGAGATTCCAGCGGACGAAACGGAAGAAAATTTTCACAAAAGGGATTTCAAAACTTACAAAGAGTTTGTGCTGAAAGAGTACAACACGCTCAACAAACTCACCACCTCGGCACTGCTAGCCTTGTTGCAAGCGCATGGCTTTGAGCTGGTGAGAGAAGTGTACGGACAAGTGGCCCAAGTCCCACCGCCATCTTTGCTGGACAAATACCCCTTGCATGACCTGATCACCGACGAAGTGCGTTTGCTGCTTCGCAAACAACGCAGAGCCCATGACCGTTCCATCCCCAGCCCCTCAGTCTGACCGATGGCCCGCCCTTGATGGCTTGCGAGGGTGGATGACTGTGGGCGTTTTTGTGGCCCACATCAACTACAACTGGCTGCCAGGATCGGTGCTGTTCATGGACACTTTTTTCATGATGAGCAGCTTTTTCATCACCCGACTGCTCATCAAAGATTGGCGCCGTCATGGGCGTTTGAACTTCAAGGCGTTTTATGTCAGACGTGTCCGACGGTTGTTTCCCGCCCTGCTGCTGATGGTGACTGCAGTGGTTGCGTTCATGTACCTGTATCTTGGACAGGGGTGGACCAAGATGTTGAATGTGGCGGGTGCTCTGTTTTATTTCATGAACTGGCTGCGCGCGCTCGACATTCCTCACGAACCGTTTTTGGGGCACACCTGGTCACTGTCCATTGAAGAGCAGTTTTACATGGCGTGGCCCATTCTGTTGTGGGTGAGTTTGTGGGTGCACACGCGGCGGCGTCCCGGCGTGACATCTGGTGACTTTAAATCTGCTTCGATGGTGGGCGCAGGGCTGCTCGGTGGCCTGGTGCTGCTGATTTTTGCATGGCGAGCGTACCTGACCTTTCAGGGCGCAACGGTACCGAGGCTCTACAACGGCACCGACATGCGGGTTGACAGCCTCGCGCTTGGCGCATTGCTGGCGTTGACGCTAGACACCCCAACTGTGCAGCGCTGGTGCCATGCACTGGCCCGGCCGTGGCTGGTGTGGGCCCTGTTGGCCTTGTTTTTTGCGGGTGGGCTGACCGTCAATTACATGGACCGGCAATGGTACCTGTGGCAACAATCGGCCTTCAGTTGCCTGTCTGTGATTTTGCTGATGTCCTTCATCAAAGAGCCCGATGGTTGGGGTTTGAAATTTGCGTTGCAAAACCCCTTGTCCCTCTACCTCGGTTCGATCTGCTACGGCGTGTACCTTTGGCATTCACCGCTCATTGAAGCAGGGCGCATCGTGTTTGGCTTGAACATCTGGACCAATCTGGCGATATGTGCACCCCTTACATTGGCACTGGCCGCCTTGTCCTACCGCTTTGTAGAACTGCCTGCCCTTAAAGGCAAAGTAGGGTCGGCACGCTGAGTGCCTCAGCGCACTCAGCCCCAATGGTGCGGCAAGCGCACCAAACCAGGTGTTTTGCTGGGATAAACATAGCGGAAATGTTGGTGTTGGTACCACTTGTCGTATTCCACCAAGCCTTGGTGGTCAAACAAATAGGCGCTCACCACATACTCACCACTGTGCAACGGCAGGTCTGGAAAAGCCAGCCGAACCTGCCACAGCCCCGGTGACAGCTCTGTCGGCGCCACGCCCTCGGTGTGGGTGGCCAATGACGTGATCCCCACGCCGTGACTCTGCTCCAACATCAAAGCAAAGTTCGGACACTCTCCCGACGTCACCCTGGCGGTGACCGTGATAGACAGATCGCGGGACTGCAACAACGGAGGATCACCGTGGCCTAAATCGGCAATGTGCAAACTCTCTATCTGCCCGACACGACCCTGTGGCACAACGTTCACCGCGCCCTCTTGCGCTGAGGGGTCTGCGCCAGGCAATTCGCGCACCACTGCGGCTCCCTCACGGGCTCTGACATGGGCCTCGTAGGCTGTTAAAACCGTCTCAGTGTCTCCAAACGCCCCGACCTTTCCGCCCGTCAACCACAGGGCTTGGTCGCACAAATGGCGGACATGGTACAGGCTGTGTGAGCAAAACAAAATGCTGCACCCGTTTTCTCGAAAGGCATTGATGCGATCAATGCACTTCTTTTGAAAATGTTGATCACCCACAGCCAGCGCTTCATCAACGATGAGCAAATCGGGCTCAATGGCCGTGACCAATGCAAAAGCCAAACGAACGACCATGCCCGATGAATACGTCTTGACTGGTCTGGAAATGGCCTCACCCAGCTCGGAAAATTCAATGATGCTGGCCTCCAGCCCCTGCATCTGTTGGCTTGAAATACCGATCAGATTGCCACCAAAGTACAGGTTTTCTCGGCCTGTGAAATCAGGGTGAAAACCGGCCCCCAGTTCCAAAATGGCCGTGACTCGACCAACCCTGTCCAACTGACCACTGGACGGATGCAACGTTCCGGCCATGATTTTCAGCAAGGTGCTTTTGCCAGCGCCATTGTCACCAATGACACCCAAGCACTGACCACGGGACAATGAAAAAGAAACATCCCTCAACGACCAGTGAGTGCGGTGGTAATCGCGCCCGGTGACCAAGGACTTGAACCGGTCTTGCGGAGAATCGTAGAGACGGTATTCCTTGCTGATGTGCGAAGCACGCAAAACGACCGAAGGCCCCGTGTGTTTGGTCAAACCCATGGTCATAGCCAATCGACCAACTGATCTCGGCTGTGGCGCAACACCGGTGCCAGCAACAAGGCGCCGCCCACAATCCAAGCGAGCATCACACCCCACAGGTACAGCGCAGGCCACTCACCTTGGAGCAAGATAGCTTGGTAAGCCAACACAAATGGCGTGATCGGATTCACCCACAGCACCCAACGCCAATCCGACGGAAACAAAGCCATCGGGAACAACACGGGCGACAGGTAAATGCCCACAGACAAAAAGAACCCGAGGAGTTGCAGGGTGTCTCGCAGTGCCGCCGCAAATACCGCCAACACATAGGCCAAGACGATGGTCAGCAGCAACTGCAACAACATCAACGGAATCAATGCCGTTAAAGCCCATCTGAAGTCATGGTGCGGGCCGTAATACGAGGCCACAATCAAAATCAACGGGCCGTAAATGAGCGCACTGGCCAGCACCGCACGAACGGGAAACAACACCACAGGCAGCGCGTTTTTTTGAAGCACCGACCCCGCCTCGATCAGGCTGTTTGCACCACGCGACAGCGCATCACAAAAAGCCATCCACGGAAGCGAGCCGACGATCAAAAAAGTGCCCACCGCCTTGACAGGCGCCTCTGGCCCAAGACGCATGGCGAATACCACGTCAAGCACCAAGTAGTAGGCGGCAACGATGAGCAATGGCTGGATGTAGGGCCAAAGCACGCCTGCCGCGGTACCTGCATGCCGAGCATCCAGTTCACGTTGAGTCAATACGCCCAACAACACTCTCGAACGCCACACTTGCCGGAGCTCATGTGTCAACGTGCCGTCAGGCCTGGAGGCTGCCAACACTGTCACGCAATTCGTCGCAAGAATCCGTCGCTGAAGTTGCTCATGCCTTTGCCAATGAAACGATCGTCACGAACAAAGTCCTTGCGTTCCGCCAGGAACCGCTGAACGGCGACACGCGGATTCGAATTGGCCACGTCGGGGTACTTTTCGGTAGACGTGCCAACAGGTGTGCCAGCCAAATCCTGAAACACCGTGTCAGCCACAATGAGGTAACTGCCAACGCTGACCAGAGGGGCATACTGGACCATTTCGCTGTAAACGTGATCGGCGTTGTGGTTGTCGTCCAAGAACACCAAAGTACGAGCCCCGCTCGATGGAATGGTTTGCGCGATCTGCGCAACGACATCAGGACTCGCAGCATCGCCAACGATGGCTTTTTTGACCAATTTTGCGTGAGGGTGATCAACCAAGGTCACTGCCGCTTCGCGATATTGGGTCAAATCTACCGTCACAACACCACCTGTCTCATCACCCAACAGTTTCAGGAGTGATGAAAAGAAAATCGCAGAGCCCCCAAACTTCGTCCCTGTTTCGACAATCCAATTCGGTTGTACTTGAACCACAATTTCCTGCAAGCGCAACAAATCATCAGGCATTTGCCAAATAGGCACACCCAGCCACATCTGTTCATACCAGTGCTCATTCGCAGAGATGCGGTTCATGAGACGCAGCAGGTCATTCTTGATGTATGCCGGGACCACGGGATCGGAATATGTTGTCATTTAAAAGTTCTCAATTGAATAATTAAACTGCTGTTTCGAGCCAGGAGCTTGGGCGCGCAAACCCGGCTCGCTCAGGCAATTTGGCGGGGCCGCCTTTGACCGCGCCAGCCAGTAAACGGCCCACCGGCCGCATATGGACACCGATGTCTTGCCGCGGGAATCCGGCATCAGCGAGCCAGCGTCCCATGGTCTCCAAGGTAGGGGAATACCAATTCCAGCCTTTTTCATGAGTGCCGCCATACTCGCACAAAGCGCCGTCGAGTTTACTGGCTTTGGTCTCTACAACAATCCGACCTCCGGGCTTCAGGTACGCAAAACAAATTCGCAACGCAAGAACGGGGTCTGTGACGTGGTAAATCACGCCTGAGATGTACACCACATCAAATTTTCCGGTCCATTCCGGCTTGTCCGCGTAAAGACTTTGGCTGTGTACGATCGCAGGCACAGCCAGCAACTCACACATGCGCTGAGCGGCAACGGCTGAGATGGGATGTTCTTCGATCGCAGTGACATTCGCGCCCATGCCCGCCAAGGCGATGAGATCACCACCGGTCCAGCATCCAACATCCAACACATCCAGACCACTGAGGTCTTGCGGCAAATACCCATATTCAATCGATTCGGAGACGATTTCAACGTGTCGGGTGCTCATCGTCCCTTGTCGAAAATGGCCATGACCGAAATCCTGATCGTGGCCCCAGGCAAAAAAGTCAGTGAACCCTCGCTCATAAGCTTCGTGCCAATAGGTTTTGGGCGAGGCACCGTCTGGAAACTCTTGCTGTAAAGCATCAAACACTTGCTTAGAACGCGTTTGGTCTGATGGCACCCAACGCGCCAACGCCTTTTCGACCGTCTGCAATGCAGTTGTGCCGGAAAGAACGGGCGTAGCGGGCACAAACCTGTCAGCCAACTGCTTGTTTTTCGACACAGGAATGTCTGCTTCCGATTGGACCTGGGACAAACGCCTGTCGAACGTCAGCAATGCCACCCCCTGACCGGCTCGACTCCCCTGCCCGAAGTCAATGACAATCTCTTCGAACCGGAATTCACGCATCGCCAAAGTGCGCTCTTTCATGGCATCGTAAACACTGGTGAAATCGGCGTTATCGATCAAAACAACAGCCTCGTCCGCCAGCACCGTTGGAATGCAGTTGAGCAACTCTGCGACGTCCTTGTGCTCACGAGAACCAGAGTACGCAAACAAACCTACACGCTTGCCCTGCAGAGCAGTTGTCAAACCATTCACGTAATCTGTGGCAGATACATCTGCAGAATACGCTGTAGTGACATCATTGCTGACCATCTGCTGAATGAGCGGCGAAACAAATTTGCCACCTAAATTGGCAACAGTACAACCAAGAAATTTTGCGTAAGCCTTCAGTGATTCAGGACTTTTCAGGGTGATTTTTTCCGACATTGGTTTATTCCGGTTTCCGTGCTTCAAGATTCAAACTCATCAGGTGACCATTCTCTTTGTCCATGTGTGGAATGTATGACTGAGAATAATCATCAATGTGTGCGTGTTCAGTGGTTCGCCAATCCCATCGGCGGACATCCGTGAACCCGGCAGTTTTGAGCAAATACGTCAAAAATGGCTCATCAAAAATGATTTTGTGAAAGTCATATTCATTGCGTTGACCACCACAGACCAAGCCAACCAAACCACTTTTGCCGTCACGCAGCCCCTCTTGCGAGTACAACTTGACCACGGCCTCGAAATCTGGAACAGCCAAGCGGAGTGTTCCGCCAGGTGCGGCAATCCGGAACCACTCATTCAATACAGGCTGCACTTCGTGCCGGCCAAAGTGTTCCAACACATGCGATGCGTAAACCAAGCCAAAAGAGTTGTCGGCAAAAATCGAGAAATCGTCAACAGAGCACTGGTGGTCAATGTGAGGCGCATCCAGCACATCCACATGAGTGAAGCCCGGGATGTAGCGCATGCCACAGCCGATATGTAATTTTTTCAGAAGGAACTCCTTAGCTCGCCCCAGGGGCGAAATTTAGACGGATCGACCGCTCCCACCAGTTGTCGAACATCGCTTTATATGCATTTTCCAGCGAACGGGCGAGACTTGATGCATCACACAACGTGCTGTGCGACATTTTCTCACGTTGGGCGAACCGAACTTGAGCCCTGCTTTCAGTCGCTTTGGCCAGCCGGATGACCAGCTCCACATAATCGGCCTGACTGCGAACGGCCCATTCAGATTGGCCTATTGCGGCCAACATGGACGATGTCATTCTTTGTGCCATCCTCTCGCCGCACAAACTCACCACGGGGACACCCATCCACAACGCATCTGCCGTCGTGGTGCCCCCGCCGATACCTCCAATGGGGTCAACCGCAACGTCCAATTGGTTGTAAGCGTCCATGTGGTCCCACCAGGACGCCGTATCACCCCGCAGCACCAGACGATCATCGGCAATACCTCGCGCACGGAACACGCCCAAGATGCGGTCTACCTGCTCAGGCATGTCTATGCCCTTTGCTTTTAACATCAGTTTTGATTCAGGCAGTCTGTCAAGGATGGTGGCCCAAAGGCCAAGCGTTTCCATGTTCAATTTGGCAAGGCTGTTGAAACTGCCGATCCAGACAGATCCGTCTGTTTGAGGACGCCAGTTGACATCAGGAGAATCTTGCCCCGCTTGGTAGGCCACCCACGTTCGCGGCAGACGCCAAACTTGTTCGCAAAACTGGTCGTCATGAATGGCTGGCACCAAGACTTCGTCCGCGATCCAATAGTCCATTTCAGTCAGCCCTGTGCTTGCAAAATACCCAAGGTAATGGCATTGCACCGGTGCAACCCGTCGCGCAACGATGCCCAAGCGGTTGTGACCTGTATGACCCGAAAGGTCGATCAAGACATCCAGTTCGTCAGTCAGGATCAGCGCCGCCGCTTCATCGTCAGTGAGGCGGGACACATCACGCCAAGCATGGAATTGATTTTGAAGTTGACGCGTGGTGTCGTCTTGGCGAGGCGCGGAGGAATAGCCATACAAACTGACGTTCGCCGATGAATGTTGAGCAAGCAATCCACCGATGAAAAAACCGACAGCGTGTGCCCGAAAATCACCAGACAAATAGCCCACCTTCAAGGGACGCCCTTCGATTGGCAAGCGCTTAAATTGACGTGAATGGGCCTGGGATCGGGCGATCGGATCAACAACGCGTGACTCCCACAGTTTGGCTTCAGACAAATAGCGGTGGGCATCAAAATCGTTACCGTAGGCAAATGCAAACATCAACCCTTCGTTGGCTTGCGGCAACCCTGGCTGCAATTCAATGGCACGACGAAAACACTTTACAGCCTCTGCAAACAAACCGTTTCGGTTGTAAAACACACCCAAATTGCTGTGCGCCTCAGCCAAGTCTGGTGAAACTTCAACAATCCGTTTCAGGGAAAGCTCGACGGTCTTTGCCGTGGCTTGCTCAGCGCCTGCAAGGTCTCCCGCAAGTCGCAACCACTTTGCCAAATTGGCATGTGCCTCAACCAACCCAGGGTTGAGGCTCACGGCGTGCTGACAACACACGACGGCTTCTGTCAGGCTGCCCTGATCGTGAAGCACCCTCGCAAGATTGCAATGTGCTTCTGCAAACCCAGGTCGCAACCGAATCACCTGACGGTAGCGCTTTACTGCAAGGTCGAGTTCTCCCTGTTTATGCAAAAGGTCTGCCAGGTTGTACAAGGCTTCTGGATGATGAGGGTTCAACATCAAAATCTGCCCGTACACCGCCATGGCCTCAGTGGTTTGACCCGTGTCTCTCAGCACATTAGCGAGGTTGTACTGGGCTTCATGCAAGTAGGGCTTCAGCGACACCGCTTGCCGGTAGGCAGAAACAGCCGCTTCCAAAGCCCCCAATTTGACTTCGCAGTTACCCAAAAACAGGTGCGCTTCAGCCATCGCCGGATTCAATGCCACCGCTTTTGAAAAAGCGATCTTTGCGTCCTCATACCGCCCCTGTTGGGCCAATGCTGCGCCGAGGTTGCAATGGCCGTCGGCACTGGCCGGCGCACACAAAACGGCTTGTTCAAAGGCCTTCAACGCCTCATCAAGTCGCCCGGCAACCCGCAATACTTCACCTTTTAACGTCCAGGCGGTCGGATGCGCTGGCCACTGAAGGGTGATGTCATTGCTGGTCAGCTCCGCTTGGGCCAGGTCACCCGAATTCAAGCAATGCAACGTTCTTTGCACGGCATCTGCAAAACCTGATTCAGTAGTCATGGTGTTGTGCTGGCCTGCTGTTCTGGCTGTTGCTCTGACTGCGCCCGGCCTTTGCTCTCCCACCACCGGTCGTACATCGCC
>CAZHDP010000031.1:0-16870 GCA_964531605.1 uncultured Burkholderiaceae bacterium
CCGAGAGCCGCTTCATCGCTCGTTCTTGGTTTTCAAATTCACCCGACCAGTTGAGGCTGTACGAAGCAGGAATTTTCACGTTATTGGCGACGCGTTTCTTCATGTCTGACACGACCGAACCCATGTCACGGTTTTTGATGAAAATGCCGATGGCCATGGTGCGTCGGCCTGCTTCGCGAGCGATGTTCATCGCACCACTGGTTTCGCGGATGGTGGCCACGTTGCCCAGTTGTGTGTAGCCACCCTCAGGGATGGGAATCAGCACAGCGGGCAAATTTTCGATGGTGCGGCGTGACTCGGGCAAGCGTACTGCAACAGCAAACCGCCGCTCTCCTTCCCACAAGCTGGTGCTGGCTTTTCCAGCAAGGGCGGCCTCAATCACATCTTGAATGTCGCCCACATTCAGACCCAAGCGGGCCGCGCGGTCGCGGTCAATGTCGATGACCAACTGAGGCAATTCTCCTAAACGGTCAATCTCTGCGCGGTATACACCGACCACTTGCTTGATCTCATGCTCAATTTGCTCAGCAATTTTGCGCATGACAGCCAGGTCATCACCAGCGAGTTTGATGACAATCTGACCGTCAATTTGCGAAATGGACTCCAACACGTTGTCACGGATTGGTTGAGAGAATGCGGGTTGCAGTCCCGGAATGGCTGACACTGCTTTGTCCATTTCGTCGATGAGTTGCTCTTTGGTCAACCCCTTTCGCCATTGGTCTGGTGGTTTGACGTCAACAAACACCTCCGCCATGCTGATGGTTTTGGGATCCGTGCCGTCTTCGGGTTGCCCGGCTTTCGACACCGTGGTTTGTACTTCGGGGACACTCATCAATGCTTTTCTGGCAGTGCGCAATATGCGTGTGGCTTCATCGTTGGACACACTGGCTGGCAGGCGAAGATTGACCCAGATGGTCCCTTCATTGAGCTCAGGTAAAAACTCAGAGCCCAAGCGAGAAGCTGCAACCATGGCCAGCGCGAAAGTACCCAGTGCAATGGCCACAACTTGCTTGCGGTGGTCCAGTGACCACAGCAGGACTGGCTCATAAAACCGTTTGCTGGCCGCCACCACGCGGTTGTCGTGGTGAGGTAAACCCTTGCGCAGAACCCAATAGGCTAACAGTGGAACCAAGGTCAAAGAAAAAACCAAAGCGGCGATCAAAGCGGATGTGACGGACAAGGCCATGGGCTGGAAAATACGCCCTTCGTGACGTTGCAACGCAAAGATGGGAATGTGTGCTGCGATGATGATCAGCATCGAAAACAAGGTTGGCCTGCCCACCTCGTTGGTGGCGTCACGGATGATGCTTCGACGCTCAACAGGCGTCATGTTTTCACCTCGCTCGGCCAGGCGGTGCATGACGTTCTCGATCACGATCACGGCACCATCTACGATGATGCCGAAGTCCATCGCTCCCAGGCTCAGCAAGTTGGCGGGTACCCCCATGATTTTCAGTCCCATGAAGGTGCCCAATAGCGCCAGCGGAATGATCACCACCACGACCAAACTGGCGCGCAGGTTGGACAAAAACAAGTACAGCACCAACGCGACCAGCACAGCACCTTCCACCAAATTTTTGAACACGGTGAACAGGGTTTTACCCATCAGCCAAGTGCGGTCGTAATACGGCACGATTTGCACGCCTTTGGGCAATACCCGCGCGTTCAACTCTTCAATGCGTTCCTTGACCCCTTTGAGCACAACGCTTGGGTTTTCACCTTTGCGCATGATGATGATGCCGGTGACGATGTCATCGTCATCGTTTTGGCCCACTGTACCCAGGCGGGGCACTGCGCCAATGTTGACTTGGGCAATGTCACGAATGAGCACAGGTGTCCCGCTTCGAGCTGCAACCACAATGCGCCCGATGTCATCGGCAGAGCGCAGCAAGCCAATGCCGCGAATTGCAAACTGTTGTGCACCTTGCGCCACATAGCTGCCGCCAGCGTTGGCGTTGCCTCTGCCCAACGCATCGAGCAGGTTTTGAAATGTCAATTTGTAGGCACGCAGCTTTTCGAGATCAGGTTGAACTTCATACTGTTTGATGTTGCCACCCATGGCGACCACATCCGCAACGCCTGAGACTTGTCGCAATGACCGTTCCACCACCCAGTCTTCCAGGGTGCGCAGCTCTGTGGTGGTCAGACCATCTCCACGAAGTCGATACCGCATGATCTCGCCCACTGGCGTCGCATTGGGGGCAATGTTGGCCTCTACACCTTGCGGCAGATCAACCCCGCGCAATCGTTCATTCACCTGTTGTCGGGCCAGGTTGACGTCGATGCTTTCGTCATAGGTTACGACTGTGAACGACAAGCCAAACTGGGTATGCGAAAACACGCGTATTGAGCTTGGAAGACCGGACAGCGCAACCTCAATGGGCAGAGATACTTGCTTTTCGACTTCTTCAGCCGCCCGTCCGGGGTACAGCGCAATCACCGTGACTTGGGTGTCTGTGACATCGGGAAAAGCTTCAACAGACAGGTTTTTGAAAGCAAACAGTCCTGCTGCTGCGAACAGCACTGTGCCCAGCACGATGAACAGCGGCTGGTGCAAGGCGTAATCAATCAGGCGCTTCATTCTGTACCCGCCTTGCCACCAGTGCCAGGTTTGGCTTCATCAGAAGCGTTGCGAAATTGTTTGCCCAACAGCAAGGCGTTTTCACTCACCACCAGTTCGCCTGCCGACAATCCTGTCGAGATGATGACTTCGCGCGAACCCTCGTGAACCCGCTGAACCTCACGGGGTTGGAAAACACCAGCCTGTGTTTGCACCATCACAAAGAGCTGATTGCCACGCAGGATAACGGCTGACGCGGGGACAACCACCCCACTGCTGAACTGTTGGCTCACTTTGACAGTGACTAACATTTCTGCTTTGAGCAAGCGCTGGGCATTGTTCACTGAACCGCGTACTTTGATGGTGCGGGAGTTGGGGTCGATGGCATCTGCAACCGCAATCACCTTGCCTTCAAACTGTTGGCCGGCAAGTGCTGGCACAACGAGCGAGAAATTTGAGCCAACTTTGAGTACACCGGCCTCTGATTCGCGCATGTCTATCTGTACCCAAAGCGATGACGGGTCCGACACCACAAACAACGGTGGCACACCAGGCCCCGATTGATCAGGTCGTAACTCCTGTCCAGGGTTGACGTTGCGCTCAACCACTGTCCCGTTCAATGTTGATCTGACACTCAACTGCTGGTTGACCACTTGGCTTCCACCATAAAGCTGTGTGCGCGCGGTGGCCCGGTCACGCTCAGAGCGGGCACGCTCGACGTCAGCTTGAGCCTGTTCCAACTCTTTGCGCGCAATGATCCCAGCTTCGAAAAGCTCAGTCTGGCGTTGCAGGGTTTTCTGGGCCAATGCCTCATCTGTTTTTGCCTTGGCGGTATCAGCTTGCGCAGTCCCGAAATCTGGCGACAGCAGGGAGACGAGGGGCAAGCCTACTTTCACGGGTTGGCCCAAGTCCACATGAATTTGGCTCACACGACCTGCAAAGGCTGGGTAAATGCGTTGAGTTTTCTCTTCATTCCAAACCAGTTTTCCTGGCATTTCAAGCGTGATTTCTTTGGCAGGAACAGCGGCTGTCAGTGTCAGCAGGGACAGTTGAGGATGACCCGCTGGGAAGCGCAATTGATTGCCCTGCAGGATGGGCTGAGGTGCTGCGGGCGCAGGGGCAGGGGCTTCGGAACACGCCACCAAACCCACCAAGACCAACAAGGTCACGCTGAAATGAGAGAGGAATTTCACAGGATTGCTTTTCAAGAAGAGGTTCAAGGGGCGTTGGCGGCGAGGCGGCCAGGCAACGATTGCGGGTCGGTACGCAGTTGCCAAGCACCCAGCGCCTTGGCATGGTCTGCACGAGCACCCAGTGCATCCAACAGCGTTGCACGCAAGGTGCGGCGTGCGTCCAACAAATCGGTCAACGGAACAGCCCCCTTGTTGTAAGCCAACTCTGCGCCCTCGGCCACGCGTTTGGCCCTGGGCAGGATGTTGTCCTCATAGGTTTGAGCCCGCGCTGTGGCACTGACCAGGTCTTGCCACAGGCGCAGCATGTCGTTGCTGGCATTGAGGCGGATCCGTTCCAGCGCATCTTGCGCCTGGCTCAGCTCGGCGAGGGCGCGACCCACCTCACCTTCGTAGCTGTAGCCCCATTGCAAAGGCATTTGCATGCGCAGTTCCAATAAACGTGTAGACGTGCCTGGGAAGTGGTCAATTGAGCTGCCCAGGGTGATGTCAGACCGTTTCAGGGCACGCGCGTTGTCTGCCAGGGCCTGAGCCGCTTGTACGCGCTCTGTGCCAGCGCGCACATCAGCACGTTGGTCGAGCAAGGCAGACACCATGTTTTCTGTCAGCGCATCCTGCACTGCCAGTGGGGGCCATGTCGTTTGGGCCCGCAACAGTGCTCGTTCAGAGGCTTGGGCAGGTTGGTGCACCAGTTGCGACAAGGCCACCGAGGCCCGCTGGACCTCCAACTGCAGGCCCAGCACGTCGGCTTGGGCCCGTTGTGCTTCGATTTCCGTTCGAGCGCCTTCTTGTGCGGACAGGTCACCTGCTGCGACACGCCGTGCCGCTGTGGCAGCCAGCTGTGACGCGCTGACCTGGATGGCTTGCACCTGAATCAGGCGGTCTTGTGCCGCCAGCAAGTCAAAGTAAGCGGCCCATGCCGCAGACACTTGCTGGTGACGCACATCATCCAGATCCGCCTGCGCCGCAGCCGCATTGCGTTGTGCGGCACGTGTGCGCAATTCGCGTTTGTTGCCACGTTCCCAGGTCCAGTCGATGCCGATCGCCTTGTCAATGCGCTTCCGGGTCAACGGGTTGCCACTGCCCATGCCATTTTGCAAATCCATTTGGCCTGCTTTGGCCGTCAGCACCGGCAAGGGTGCACGGTCTGCTGCCACGATGTCCGCTTGCGCAGCGTTCAACAGCTGGCGCGACAGCGACACGTCCAGGTTGTCGCGGGCTGCCTGCAAAGCTTGAACCAAACTCAGTTCACGCCCAGGCACGAGAACGGAGGTCACGTTGCCAACAGGGGCCATCGTGGCGGGCGTGGGCGCCAGGGTTTGTGCGTGGATTGGCACGACAAATGCTAAGGCCCACGGAACCACACCCAAGTTTTTCCAAGTCACTTTTATACTCATACCCTGGTTATCTCACCGACAGCCTGACTCAAGACTGACCATGCTGCGCTTGTAAGTCACTTGTTTGACGTCACCGTGACATTGAGTGCACATCCCATACACCTCCTGAGCCACCCATGCGAATCCTTCTGGTTGAAGATGACGACGTGTTGCGCGAAGTGATGTTGCGCAGCTTGACCGATGCGGGTCACCGCGTCGACACGGCCGCAGACCTCGCTGCTGCGCAGCACTGGTGGCGTGTCCAGCCGTTCGATGCCGTGCTCCTGGACCTGAACATACCGGCCTCGTCCAATCCACGCCATGGCATGGCCAGTGCCTTGGTGGCATTGAAAGAAGCACGTGCCAGAGGGGACCGCACGCCTGTCATCGTGCTCACGGCACGCAACCGAACCGAGGAACGCATCGAGGGCCTGGACGCGGGCGCTGACGATTACCTGGGCAAGCCGTTTGAGTTGGCTGAGGTGGAAGCCCGCTTGCGTGCGCTAGTGCGGCGCGCACAAAGCACCGATGACCAGGTCAGCGTGGGGCTGCTCCGCTTGGACCGCAAAGCCCGTCGCTTGACCTTGGGCGACACCCTGCTGGATTTACCCGCCAGAGAGTTTGAGGTACTGTGGGAGCTGTTGACCCCACCTGGCCGCGCAGTGAGCAAACGGGAGTTGTCTGCCAAATTGTCGGAAACCGACGAGGCTTTGGGAGACAACGCACTGGAGGCGTTCATCTCTCGCCTGCGTAAAAAGCTGGCAGGCAGTGGGGCACACATTCGCACCTTGCGGGGCATTGGGTACATGTTGGAGACCACACCATGAACAGCTTGGACACATTGAAGCCTTTGCGCAGACCCTCGTTGCGAGGTCGTGTGGTCAAGCACGTGATCTTGCCGCTGGCCCTGACTTGGCTGGCAGGCACCTTGGTCACGGTGGGTATCGCCAATTATTTTGTGCAGCGCGCTTTTGACCGGTCTTTGTTGGACGACGCGTATTCCGTGGCTGCCAACGTCAAAGGCGAGGCGGACACGTTGACGCTCAACCTGTCCTCGCGCGAAATCAACCACGTGTTGTTTGACCAGACCGAATCCATGTTTTTCGCGGTGCTGCGTCCCGATGGCAGCTTGGTCGCAGGCCATCCTGGGTTGAGGCCCGGTACCAGGGCAGCCAACGCGCAGCACGCGTTTGCGGACATCGTGTTCCAAGGCCAATCGTTGCGCAGTGTGAGCCTGCAGCCGTTTGCAGGCGCTGAGTTCCAGGTGGTGATGGCCCAAACCCGCTTGAGCCGCGACCGCATGCTGCAGCGCTTGCTGGTGTTCTCTGTGGCACCGCAGTTGTTGTTGTTGATGCTTCTGGGCTTGTGGCTGCGCCGGGCCATTCAATCTGATTTGGAGCCCTTGGCGCGCCTGCAGAGGGATGTAGACCGCCGCCCCGCGCATGATTTCACGGCGTTCACCACCGAGGCCAGCACCCGCGACATGCAACGTCTGGCACAAGGCTTGAATGCGCTGCTGGGGCGCATACAAACCAGCGTTCAGGCCCAACGGGAATTTGCTGGCAATGTGGCGCACGAGCTTCGCACGCCACTGGCGGGTATCCGCGCTTTGGCCGAGTACGGCTTGGCCAGCCAAGACCCACAGGTGTGGCAACAACAGCTTCAACGGGTGCTCAGCAGCGAGGCCAGAGCAACCCACATGGTCGACCAATTGTTGGCCTTGGCACTCGCCGATGAGGCTGGCGCCGGCATGCGCATGGAGGACGTGGCGCTGGATGAATTGGTACGCGACGCGGTGATGCGCTTTTTGCCACGTGCCGACCTGACCCAAGTTGACTTGGGCGCCCGTGGCATTGATTCACCGGTGACCTTGCAGGGCAACCCGACCTTGATAGAGGGCATCCTGAACAATTTGATTGACAACGCCCTGCGCTATGGCGTCCCGCCTGCTGGACAGACCCCCCGCGTGACCGTGGAAGTGGTTGTCGACGGCGCCGTGATGGCAGGGCGTCGCCTGCGCCTGTCGGTCATCGACAACGGTCCGGGTCTCTCAGCTGCACAGCGTCACAGCTTGACGCAGCGGTGGGTGCGTGGAAGCGCCAACGAGCCACAGGTGCAAGGTGCAGGGTTGGGGTTGGCCATTGTCAGTCAATACGCCCGCAGCATGGGCGCAGAGTTCAGCTTGTCGGTGGCTGAGGGCGGGCAAGGGCTGTGTGCTGGTGTGAGTTTTCCTCTGCACGCCAGTGAGCCCTCTCGCCCGGTGTGACGCTGCAAGTCCCTGCAGCGCCAGCAGGGTGCTCAATGTTTGCTGTGCTGGTGGTCGTGGCTGCCACCATTCGGCATGTCGCCGTGCATCCGGCGCATGCCCTGCATTACCCGCAGCGTTTCAGCGTCAAAGGTTTTTTTCTGATCGGCTGACAGGGTCGCATAAAACGTTTTTGTAGCATCCTCACGCTTGCCCATTTCTGCGGTCATGGTGGTGTGGCGTTGCTCGCGCATGGCGCGCATTTTGTCGATGCGCTCAGGCGTGCTCAGCTTGTCAAAGTCAGCACGGTCGTTGCCCTGCGTGCCTTTGCCCATCATTGACAGTGGCGTCATTGCCCCACTGAAGGCGGTCCAGCCGCCCTCTTGGTCGGGCGTGAGCTTGAGCTTGCCTTTCAGGTCTGCCAAGCGTTTGGTGATCGCGGCCTGCATTTTGGCAGGATCATGGCGACCACCCGCATGCATCATCCCGGAGGGCCCACCATGGCCCGCCATCGGGGCGGTGTTGGTGTTGGGTGCTGGGCTCGTTTGAGCCCCAGCAATCGCGGCAGCACCGGCGAGCAACGCGGCAACGTAGGCGTGCTTGGCCATCAAGGCTTGTTTGGCGAACTGTGACATGGTGTATTCCTCTCTCAGGTTGATGAACCCCTGATGCCGCTGCGCTGGCAGCCGTTCATCAGGTTGAGTAGAAGTTTGCGCTGTTGCTGTCAATCCCAAGTGCGTCGACGGTGATGATTTGTAAAGCTGTGTTTCGCTTCTGTGTACCACCGCCCACGCCATCACCCCTCAGGCCAGGGTGGGGTAATCGGTGTAGCCCTTGGCGCCACCACCGTAGTAGGTGCTGCGGTCACCGACGTTCAAGGGCGCGTTTTCGCGCAAGCGCCGGGTGAGATCAGGGTTGGCGATGAACGGTTTGCCAAAGGCAACCAAATCCGCACCGTCTGCTACCGCGTGTTCCGCCAACGCTTTGTCGTAACCGTTGTTGACCATCCAAGCCGCCTTGCCACCTGCCGCTTGGTAGCTGGCCTTGAGTGCACGGTAGTCGAACGGGCGGTCTGGCACTTCGCGTGGGCCGCCAGTGGAGCCTTCAATCACGTGCACGTAAGCCAGTCCCATGGGGCCCAGTTGACGCACCACGTGGTCGAACAAGGGTTGCGCGTTGTCGTCATCCACACCATTGGCCGGGGTCACGGGCGAGAGCCGGATGCCGGTGCGGTCGGCGCCGATTTCAGCCGTGATGGCCTGCATCACCTCGACCAGCAACCGTGCACGGTTCTCGATGCTGCCGCCATAGGCGTCGGTGCGGTGGTTTGAGCTGCTTTTGAGGAACTGCTCGATCAGGTAGCCATTGGCCGCGTGCAATTCAACGCCATCGAAGCCCGCTGTGATGGCGTTTCGGGCCGCGGTGCGGAAGTCCTCAACGATGCCGGGAATCTCTGCCAGTTCGAGTGCTCTTGGCGCGGACGTGTCGACGAACACGGCAGCACCGTCGCGCAACAGAACGGTTTTGGTCTTGGCCGTGATCGCCGAAGGTGCCACGGGTGGCTGACCACCGGGCAACAGGTCGACGTGGGACACACGCCCGACATGCCACAACTGCATGACGATCTTGCCACCCGCCGCGTGCACGGCTTGCGTCACCGACTTCCACGCTTCGACCTGGGCCGCGGTATGGATGCCTGGGGTGTCCGCGTAGCCATGGGCCATGGGGCTCACGGGCGTGGCTTCGGTGATGATGAGACCCGCTCCGTGCTGAGGGTGAGCGCGTTGGCCGTAATAGGTGGCGGTCAAGGCCTGAGGCAACTGACCCGGAGAGCGGTTGCGCGTCAGGGGCGCCATCACCACGCGGTTGGCCAGGGCCATGCGACCCACTTGGAGGGGTTCAAACAATGAAGTCATGTGTTATGGCTCGGTGTGGCAGTGTTAACCCAGCAGGCCTTCGGCCTTCATCGCCGCTTGCACGCCAGGACGGGCTGCGACACGCTCACGCAAGGCCAGCAAGTTGGGGTAGCCTGACAAATCGATGTTCATCGGCTTGGCCCAGTTGGAGACCACAAACAGGTAGGCGTCGGCCACCGAGAAGTGGTCACCGAGCAGGTACTGTTTGCCCGCCAGTTCGCCGTCAATCCAAGCCAGACGACCCGCCAAGCGTTGCTTGGCCGCGTCTTTGACTTCTGCGTGGAAGGCTGGGTTGAACAATGGGCTGAAGCCCTTGTGCAGTTCCGTCCCGATGTAGTTCAACAGGCTCTGCAGTTTGTAGCGAGGCAAGGTGCCGTTGGCGGGTGCCAGGTTTTTGCCAGGGGCTTGGTCGGCCACGTACTGAACGATGGCGGGGCCCTCGGTCAGTTTGGTGCCATCGGCCATGACCAGCAAGGGAACATAGCCCAGCGGATTGATCGTGTAGTAGTCGGTGCCATCGTCCAGGGTGTGGGTCTTGGTGGGGGCCTTGATCGCCTCAAAGGGCAGACCAGACTCGCACAGCGCGATGTGCGCAGACAGAGAACAAGCGCCGGGGGAGTAATACAGCTTCATCATGGGACGTCTCCAAAGGGGGTATTGAGCGAATTGAACCCCAGTGTAATGGGGCCATTCCCCTCAATAACAAGGGCGTGTCACCTCGGTTGGATCGGCTGGGCGTGGTCCAAGTCGGGGCGACCAGCAGGGTCCACATGGGTCATGAGGTTGAGCACCCGGTGGCGTTGCATCACGCGCTGACGTGCCATCAAGGCAATGTCATGACCGGCCTCGACGCTGATGGTGGATTGCACCTCCAGGTGGGCATCCACGACGATCATGTCGCCCATCTTGCGGGTGCGGATGTCGTGCACCCCCAGGATGCCGGGCGTGTTCATCAACGTCTCGCGGATGGCGGCAACCTCTTCGTCGTCAGCAGCGCGGTCCATCAGGTCATGCAGGGCATCCCAGGCGAAGCCCCAGCCCATGCGGCTGACCATGAACCCGACGATCAATGCGGCAATCGGGTCCAGGATGGGGTAGCCCATCAGGTTGCCGATGATGCCGATGCCCACCACCAACGAAGATGCCGCATCCGAGCGTGCGTGCCAGGCGTTGGCCACCAACAGGCTGGACTTCACGCGCTGGGCAATCGCCAGCATGTAGCGAAACAGCAGCTCTTTGGACACCAACGCCGCCAGCGCGACCCACAGGGCGGTCAGGTGAACCGGGCCCACGCTCTCGGGCACCTGGAGTTTGCCCACTGCCGACCACAGCATGCCGATGCCAACGGCCAGCAACAGGCCTCCCAGCGCGAGCGACGCTGCCGTTTCAAACCGCTGGTGGCCGTAGGGGTGGTCAATGTCAGCTGCTTTGTTAGACTGCCGTCGCGCGATCAGCACCACAAAATCAGACAACAGGTCAGACAGCGAGTGGATGCCGTCGGCAATCAGACCTTGCGAATGTGCCAATACCCCCGCCGCAATCTGGGCGCTGCTCAACACCACATTGACGACCACGCTGACCCACGTGCTGCGGCTTGCCGCTCGCGCCCGTTCCTCGGGCGGGAAGTCGGCAGACTCGATGTTGTCATCCGCTTCGTCGAGTGGGGTGTGCAAGGGGGTGATGGGCTTCATGGTTGGTCACTGGTTGGCAGGGCAGAGGGTGTCCATAACCTGTGGGCGTCCAACAGGGCGCGTGCACGTGCCTCGTGCGCCGAGACCTGTGCCAAGGTGGCAGACAGCTGGGACTCCCCTGCCTGACGCCGCGCCTGAAGCAAGCTGCCCAAAGGCATTTCACCCTCAGCATACGCTTTGGCCGCTAAATTGGCCGCGGTTGCGGCTTTGTCGGCGGCGACAGTCAACTGTGCGGCGATGTCTTGGCTTTGGGCAACGGCCTGTGTGGTCTGGCGCGCCTCGTAGCCGACACGGGTCAGGACTTCGCGCTCGCGCACCTCGGCCTTGCTGGCATCAACTGCGGCGGCTTCGGCTCGGGCATCTCTTGCCACGGTACCGAACGGTATGGCAATGTTGACCCCGACGATGGTGTCTTGCCCCCCCCGTTCTTGCGCGAAGCGCATGCCGATCGTGGGGTCGGCGCGGCGGTCGCGGTCAACGCGGGTCATGCGCAGGCGAGCCAATGCGGTCTGTGCCTTGGCCAGCTCGATCTCATGGTTCTCGGCGAGGATGGTTTGCTCTAGCGTGTCAGCGTTCTGGGTCAACGCATCGCCTGCTATCGGCTTGTTGCCCAAGTCTTGCAGGCGCAGTGCCAAGCCTTGCAGGCTGGGGTAACGGCGCTCGAACTCGATGCGTGTGAATTTCGCTCGCTGCATGGCACCACTCAGCGCAGCTTGGTCACGCGCCAACTCTCCCTGGGCCAGCAACGCTTCCAGGCGGGGTGCATCGCCCGCAGCTACCCGCTTTTGTACGATGCCCAGTTGCTGTTGCGACAGTGCCACTTGGGCCGTGAGGCTCTGTACCGTGCTGTCCTCGCGCGCCAAGTCGAACCAAGCCCTCATGAGGCCGCGCGCGGTTTCGTGCCAAGCATCTTCATAGCCAGAAAGCGCTGCGGCAACACCAGCATCGGCCAAGCGTGCGTCCAGTGTGGCTTTGTCGCCCAAACGCACGGCACGCTCCAGGCCGACTTCGCGTTCGACAAATCGCCCGCCACTGCGCTCAGAACGGCGTTGGATGGCGGCGCGTGCATTCCACTCATGCGGACCCGCCCTCAGGCCTCGCCCCAAGGCTTGTTCGCCTTGCCATTGCAAGCGCGCCAATTCGGTCGGTGGTGCACTGGCAATCGCTAGACGCACCAAAGGTTCGGGCGGCAGGCTGGGCAGGCTCATGTTGTCGGATGCGTCATTGGACCAGGCAGGCAGGGCACAGGCCAACGCCAAGGTGCACAGCCAATGCAGGCGGGGACGGTACTGGGAAGCAGGTCGGAGGTGTCGAGGCGACTTCATGCGCGGCTTTCGCTGGAAACAACGGCAGGTCCGCTGGCAATGCCAAAGCGGCGAAACAGGCTGGGCAGCAGCACCAGGGTGAGCAGGGTGGCACTCACCAGGCCGCCGATCACCACGATGGCCAGGGGGCGTTGGATCTCTGAGCCCGGGCCGGTGGCCAGCAGCAGAGGGATCAGCCCGAAGCCGGTGATGCTGGCCGTCATCAACACGGGACGCAACCGACGCCGTGCGCCATAGACCACCAACTCGTCCAAGGGCATGCCTTCTTGGTGCAATTGGTTGAAGGTGCTGATCATCACCAGGCCGTTGAGCACGGCAATGCCCATCAGTGCGATGAAGCCCACCGACGCAGGCACCGAAAGGTATTCACCACTGAGCCACAAGGCCAGCACACCCCCCACCAAGGCAAAAGGAATGTTGGCCAGCACCAGCACCGCTTGGCGGACCGTGCCCAGCGTGGTGAACAGCATCAGAAAGATCAAAGCCAGGGCCACGGGCACCACCACAGCAAGTCGTGCGGCTGCCCGCTGCTGGTTTTCAAACTGTCCCCCCCAGGTGACACGGTAGCCCGATGGCAATTTGATCTGTTGTGCAAAGGCCGCTTGCGCGTCAGCCACGAAACTCACCAGATCGCGGTCGCGCACGTTGGCCCGGACCACCACCATGCGTGTGGAGTTTTCGCGTTCGATCTTGACCGGACCGTCCATGGTTTTGAGCTGGGCCACCGCACTCAAGGGCACAGCATCGTTGCCGCCCGTTTCGTTGCTCATGGGCAAGCGCAATTGCTGGAACAGCGACTCGGACATGCGCAAGCCATCAGGTCCACGTACCAGCAGCGGGATGCGGCGACCGTTCTCCACGATCACACCTGCCGTGCGGCCTTCGATCAAGGATTTGAGTGCGTTCTGCACATCCTCTACGGACAGGCCCAGGCGGCCGATGGCTTGTCGGTTGAGCTCAATTTGCAGGTACTGCACCCCTTCGTTTTTGACGGTTTGCACGTCTTCATTGCCTGGGATGGTTTGCAGCAGCGTGACCGTGGCATCGGCGAGTGCGGTCAGTGCTTTCATGTCGGTGCCAAACAGTTTGATGGCCAGGTCACCCCGCACACCCGAGAGCATTTCAGACGTGCGCATCTCGATCGGTTGGGTGAAACTGAAGTTGATGCCCGGGAAGTCGGCAATGACCTTGCGGACCTCGTCGATCAGTTTTTCTTTGTCGGGGTTGCGCCATTCTTCTCGCGGCTTGAGCACCATGAAGGTGTCGGTTTCGTTGAGGCCCATGGGGTCCAGCCCCAGCTCGTCAGCGCCGACCCGGGCCACGATGCTGCGCACCTCAGGCACCTCGGCGAGGATGCGTTTTTGCACCGCCATGTCGGTCTCAGACGAGGTGGCCAAATTGACCGAGGGCAGCTTCTCCAGCTGCATGATGATGTCGCCCTCGTCCAGGTTGGGCATGAACGATTTGCCGATGAAGGGGTAGGCCACGCCCGCCAACACCAGCAGCATCGCCGCACTGGCATAGACCGGGCGGGTGTGGGTGAGCGCCAGGGTCAGCAAGCGCTCGTACCCGTTGTCCAGGTGCTTCACCAACCACGGCGTGTGGTGGTTGGCTTTTGTCAGCAGCAAAGACGCCAACACCGGGATCACGGTCAGCGACAAAAACAGCGAGGCCGCCAGTGCAAAGACGATGGTGAGCGCGACCGGGATGAACAGCTTGCCTTCCAGGCCCTGCAGCGTCAGCAAGGGCAAGAACACGGTGATGATGATCGCAATGCCCGCGGTCACCGGCACGGCCACTTCTTTCACGGAATCCAACACCATGACCAGCGGCGTCTTGCGGGTCTCTCCCAGTTCGGGGTCTGCGTTGGCCGACGCATGGGCTTCTATGTTTTCGACCACCACCACTGCCGCATCGACGAGCATGCCAATCGCGATGGCCAGCCCACCCAGGGACATCAGGTTGGCAGACAGCCCATACCACCGCATCAGCACGAAAGTGGCCAGGGCAGACAAGGGCAAGATCACGGCCACGACCAATGCGGCACGCAGTTGACCGAGGAAAACGAACAGCAGCACCAGCACCAGTGCAATTGCCTCCATCAGCGCTTTGCTGACGGTGCTCACCGCACGTTCGACCAGGTTGCCACGGTCGTAAAACGGCGTGAGCTTGGTGCCTTCAGGCAAGGTTTTTTCAATGGCTTCGAGCTTGGTGCGCAGCTGCGCCACCAGGGCCCGTGCATTGGCACCGCGCAGGGCCAGCACCAAGCCTTCCACCGCTTCACCCTTGCCGTCTTGCGTGACATTGCCGTAGCGGGTGAGGCTGCCGGTGCGCACGTCGGCCACATCGGCGATGCGCACGACCTGTCCATCGCGTTGCAAGACCACGATGCTCTTCACATCGTCAATGGTTTGTAAGTTGCCGTTGGAGCGCACCAGCAAGGCCTCTTCGTTCACGTTGAGGCGCCCTGCACCATCGCTGCGGTTGTTCGCCTCCAATGCCGCATGCAGTTGGTTGATCGACACACCGCGTGCGCCCAGCGCGGCCGGGTCGGGCACGACTTCCATGGTGCGCACCAGGCCACCCAAGGCGTTCACGTCGGCCACGCCAGTGATGGCGCGCAGTTGTGGGCGAATCACCCAGTCGAGCAAGGTGCGCTTTTCCATCAACGACAGCGGGCCGTCAATGGTGAACATGAACACCTCGCCTAAGGGCGTGGTGATGGGCGCCATGCCCCCACTGGCCGAGGCGGGCAGGTCTTTCAGCACATTGCCCAGGCGCTCGTTGATTTGTTGGCGTGCCCAATAAATGTCGGTGCCGTCTTCAAAATCGACGGTGATGTCGGCAATGGCGTACTTGGACTGCGAGCGCAGCACGGTCTGGCGCGGAATGCCCAGCAGCTCTTGCTCGATGACGATGGTGATGCGCGACTCCACCTCTTCGGGCGTCATGCCCGGTGCTTTCATGATGATCTTGACCTGGGTGCTCGACACGTCAGGGAAGGCGTCAATCGGCAAGTCACGCAGGGCCATGCTGCCGCCTGCGATCAACATCACGGTCAGCACCAGCACCAGCAGGCGCTGCGACAGGGAAAGGGCAATCAACCGGGCCAGCATCACGGCTTCCCCGCGGTGTCTTCACCCATGCCCAGCCAAGCGGCCTTGAGGGTGCTGATGCCTTGGGTGACCACGCTTGCGCCTGCGCTCACACCAGAGGCCAGCAGTGCGCGTTCGCCCTGACGTGAGATCACTTGCACGGGGGTGGCGTGAAAGCCGTCGCTCATTTGCACAAACACGTGGTCACTGCCACCGTGCTGAAACAGGGCGCTGATGGGCACGCTGATGCCAGCATTGCCATTGCCATTGCTGGCGCCAGCCGTGACTTCAGCCGTCACCGCTTGGTGAGGCCGCAGGCAGGTGCTGCCACCCGGTGCGACGGGCATGTCCACGTGTACCGTGACGGCTTGGTTGCCGCCGCGCACCAAAGCCCCCAGGCCACGCACCCGCCCAGGCTTGGCACAGCCGCTCACGTTGACGGCTGCGCCAGGCGCGATCGACAGGCTTTGTGCGGGGGTGGCTTGCAGTTCCAAAGCCAGCAGGCCACTGCGTGCCAGTTTGAGCAAGGGTGAACCAGCTTCCACGCGTTGGCCGGGCGTGGCCATGACTTCGATCACGGTGCCTTCGCGTGGGGTGCTGACGCTCAGTTGGGCTTGCACGGCGGTTTTCTCAGACAGCGTGCGCACACGGCCTTCGCTCATGCCGGCCATCTGCAGGGCTTGGCGGCGCTCTTTCACGGCCACTTGGGCTTGCGTGTTGGCGTAGCGGTCTTCACGAACGCGAGACTCGGCAACGATGCCATCGGCCAACAGCCGTTCACTGCGTTGCAGGCGGTCCTGTGTTTGCTGGGCTTGGGATTCGAGCTGGACGAATTCGCGTTGCCACTGCATCAGCTCGGCGCTGTGCATGTGGGCCACGGTTTGCCCGGCACGCAGGCGGTCTGTGGGCGCGACCAACACCGATTGCACAAAGCCAGAGAGGGGCGCGCTGACGGTTTCTACCGCTTGTGGCGGCAGCACTGCAAAGCCTTGCAGTGAGACGGTGCTCGCTTTGCCTGCGGTACTGCTGGTGACGGTTTCAGTTCGGATGGCAGAGGCTTTGCGCTGTTCGGCGTTCAGTCGAACAACGTCGGCGGCCAATGCGGTGGACCCCAGTGCGGCGCAGCAGGCCAGCACCGAGAAATGAGCCAAGAGACGGAAATGCATGCGTTAAACCTTGAAAACCAGGGTTTAACTATAGGGCGCCTTTATGAATTCAGCGTGAATGCTAGGCGCCCTTGCTAGGCCAGTTGCTGGGCTCAGGTCCGGTAGCTGGGGTCTTTGCGTTCCAGCAAGCGCAGCAAGGCTGGCCACGCGATGTTGGCGCCTTGGCCGGCCGACACTGTTTTCATCACCATGTCGAGGTTTTTGAGGATTTCAGGGTTGACGTGGATCAGCTCGCCTCCGGCCTGCGCGTCGATTTGGATGCGGCAGGTGTTTTCGAAGGTGTACATGCTCAAAAACGCGTCCGGA
>CAZHDP010000032.1:0-16638 GCA_964531605.1 uncultured Burkholderiaceae bacterium
GGCTCATCCACAGGATCAGCTCTTCCGACAATCGGCTCACGTGCACCATGACCAGACTGGCCGCTGCGCTGAATTCGATCGCAAAGTCGCGGTCACTCACCGCGTCCAGGCTGTTTTGGCACACTTGTGCCACGCCCTGTTCATCCACCATGCCGAGCAAGCGCGCCACCAGTTCGCGGTCGAGCGGGTAGCTGGTACCCGCCAGGGCAGCAGAGCCCAAGGGCAGGCGGTTGACGCGGCGGCGCACGTCGGCCATGCGCTCGGCGTCTCGGGCAAACATTTCCACGTAGGCGAGCAAATGGTGGGCGAAACTCACGGGTTGCGCCACTTGCAAGTGGGTAAAGCCCGGCAGTATCACGTCGACATTGCGCTCGGCGACTTCGACCAGAGACCGTTGCAACTCGGTGAGCAAGCCACCAATGACGTCAATCTCGCTGCGCAGCCAAAGCCGCACGTCGGTGGCCACTTGGTCGTTGCGGCTGCGGCCGGTGTGCAGGCGCTTGCCCGCATCACCGACCAATTGGGTCAGGCGCGCTTCGATGTTGAGGTGCACGTCCTCCAGGTCCAACTGCCAGTCAAATTGACCAGATTCAATGTCTTGTGTGATCTGTGCCATGCCTTGCTGGATGGCGGCATGGTCAGCGGCTGAGATAATGCCTTGCGTGGCCAGCATGCTGGCGTGTGCCAGCGAGCCGGTGATGTCGGCTTGCCACAGGCGCTTGTCAAAGAACACGCTCGCCGTGTAGCGTTTGACCAAATCGCTCATGGGCTCAGAGAACAAGGCTGACCAGGCTTGGGATTTGGTATCGAGTTGATTTTGGGACATGAACGGCGCTCAATGAAAGATTCACAAATTTTATCGACCTTCCAGCTCGCCCCTGAATCGAACCTCTCATCCGGCGGTGTTTCTGGCGCACGAAGCTTGGTCTTTGATGCGTGCGAGCTCGGCGTCATCCTGCGTGCTGTGCTGTTTGTGGAGGCCGTGCTCGCTGTTGCAACGCTGTTCCAAGCGGGTTCGGTGCTCGATTGGCTCACGCTCCTCTCGCTGCTCACCTCGGGGGCCCTCACAGGCACCCTGGGGTGGTTGGTGGCGGTGTGCGCGCTCAAAAAGCCATTGGCCCGCTTGCCACGCACCGGTCAGTACCTGGTGGGCATGGGCTTGGGCGGCTGCGCGGGCCTGTACGGCTGCGGTTTGTTGGCGTTAACAGGGTTTCTCACGCCTGTGCCGTGGTTGGCCAGCGCCGTTGCGGGGGCTTTTTTGGCGGGCTTGTTGGTCACTGCCTTGGTGTGGCGAGCCCGTGGGCGCACCCCTGCCGCGACCACAGCCCGACTGGCGGAGTTGCAAGCCCGCATCCGACCTCACTTTTTATTCAACACGCTGAACAGCGCCATTGCTTTGGTGCGCGCCGAGCCCGCCAAAGCAGAATCTTTGCTGGAGGACCTGAGTGATTTGTTTCGGCACGCGCTGGCTGAGCATGGCGAATCCGCCACCTTGGCCGATGAGTTGGCACTGGCCCGGCGCTACCTGGCCATTGAGCAGGTGCGTTTTGGTGAACGCATGCAGCTCGAGTGGGCGCTGGACCCGGCGTGCGATGCAGCCCGTTTGCCGCCGTTGCTGCTGCAACCGTTGGTGGAAAACGCCGTCAAACATGGCGTTGAACCCAGCACCTCCGGTGCGCTCATCCGGGTCAGCACGCAACGCAGGGGCAGCCGTGTGGTGATCAAGGTCACGAACACTGTGCCCGCCGGCCCAGGTGAACCCGGGACTGGCCTGGCCTTGGGCAATGTGCGTGACCGCTTGGCCTTGCTGCACGATTTGCAAAGCAGTTTCCACACCGCTTGCAAAGACGGCGTTTACCAGGTGCGCATGGAACTGCCCATGCCGACCGACCTCGACCAGAAGGTCGCCTCATGAGCACGGGCGGACTGCACGTGTTGGTGGTTGACGACGAAGCGTTGGCCCGCGCCCGCATGCGCACCTTGCTTGGCGATTGCCGCCATCCACCGGTGTCTCAGGTGACAGAGGCGGGCAATGCCGCAGAGGCCCAAGCCGCCTTGGCCAAGGCCGCGTTTGACGTGGTGTTGCTGGACATTCACATGCCTGGCATGGATGGATTGACCTTGGCTGACGGCATACGTCGCATGGATCAGCCCCCTGCAATCGTGTTTGTGACAGCGCACGCTGAGCACGCCCTGCAAGCGTTCGACTTGGCTGCGGTGGACTACCTGACCAAACCCGTTCGCCTGGAGCGCTTGCAGCAGGCGCTACAAAAATCAGAGCGGTATGTGACGCCCAACAAGGCGGAACCGGTCGATTCGGCACAGGCAACGGTGTTGATCCATGACCGTGGGCGCACGGAACGTGTCCCCTTGGCTCAGGTGCTGTATTTCAAGGCAGAGTTGAAGTACCTGACCGTTCGCACCGCTGACAAAAGCTACTTGGCCGAGGGGGCTCTCAATGAGCTGGAAGCGTTGTACCCTTCCCAATACCTGCGCATACACCGCAACGCCTTGGTCGCCAAGCATGCGATCCGGGCGTTAGAGAAACAACAGGGGCCAAGCGCCGATGACGAGCTTGAGTTCTGGACCTTGCAGCTGCATGGCGTGGACGACACCCTGCAGGTCTCGCGACGCCAATTGCCAGCCGTGCGTGCCGTGCTTGCTGGCCGGGATTGAGCCCGCTGAACGTGTGCGGCCTACAGTTCGGCACCTTCCACCAAAAAGCGCACACGGCGAACCCCTTGCCATTCGTCGGCATCCAGCCTGAAGGCCAGCTTGACGCGGGGTGGCAGTGGCTCAGTGTGGCCAAACCAGATGCCGTCTATCGCTTGTCCCTGGTGCTTCAGTTTGAGTGACAGGTGTTTCTCACCGACCAGGCGCTGAGAAACCACCTCAACCTCTTCGCTGAAGGTGGGGGCTGCAAAGCCTTGCCCCCACACCTCTTTGTGCAGGGTGTCCACCAATTCAACCCGACGGTACTCGGCCGCGAGAGGGCCATCGGTTTCCATCTGTCTCGACAACGTGGCTTCAGTCAACCACTCGTGGGCCACCTGTGCCAGTGCGGCTTCAAACGTGTCGAAATGCTCCTCGGCGATGGTGCAGCCCGCCGCCATGGCATGCCCGCCAAATCGCAGCAAGACCCCTGGGTGCCGTTTGGCCACCAGGTCCAAGGCATCGCGCAAATGAAAGCCTGGGATCGAACGGCCAGACCCTTTGAGTTCGTGTGTTTTCCCAGGCGCCGCACTGGCCGCAAACACAAAAGACGGGCGGTGCAGCTTGTCTTTGATGCGACTGGCCACGATGCCCACCACGCCTTCGTGGAAGTCAGGGTCAAACACACAGATGGCGGGGGGCGGCTCGTCACCTTCGTCGAACAGGGACTCGGCTATCGCAAAGGCTTGTTCGCGCATGCCCCCTTCAATGTCACGGCGTTCCCGGTTGATGCTGTCGAGCTGCTTGGCGAGCACATCGGCCCGGTTGGGGTCGTCGGTCAGCAGGCATTCGATGCCCAAGGTCATGTCACTGAGCCGACCTGCCGCATTGATGCGAGGCCCCAGCGCAAACCCAAAATCGAAGGTGGTGACGGCCTGCGCTTTGCGCGCCGCCGCAGTGAACAAGGCGGCCATGCCGGCGGGCAGGGCGCCTGCGCGCACCCGCTTGAGGCCCTGTGCCACCAAACGGCGGTTGTTGGCGTCCAGTTTGACCACGTCGGCCACCGTGCCCAGGGCCACCAGTGGCAGCAAGGTGTCCAGCTTGGGTTGGGTGTCTGCCGTGAACACCCCACGCGAGCGCAATTCGGCACGCAGTGCCAGCAAGACGTAAAACATCACCCCCACGCCAGCGATGCTTTTGCTTTCGAACGCACAGCCCGGTTGGTTCGGATTGACGATGACATCCGCCTCTGGCAAAAAAACCTGGCCGTCTTTTTGACCGGGCAGGTGATGGTCTGTCACCAGCACTTGCAGGCCGAGCGCTTTGGCCCGGGCAACGCCATCGACACTGGCGATGCCGTTGTCCACGGTGATCAAGACATCTGCGCCAGTGAGTTTCACGCGCTCCGCGATGGGGGCCGTCAAGCCGTAGCCGTCGACCACGCGGTCAGGAACCAGGTAATCCACGTGCTGGGCGCCGAGCAGGCGCAGGCCGCGCACACCCACGGCACACGCGGTGGCGCCGTCACAGTCGTAGTCGGCCACGATGCACAGTTTGCGGTGGTTTGCCATGGCATCTGCGAGCAACGTGGCGGCTTCAGCGGCTCCCCGCAAGGCACCAGGCGGGATCAGCTTGCCCAAGCCCTCATCCAGGTCTTCTTTGCTGGCAACACCACGGGCAGCGAACAGGCGTGCAAGCAGGGGGTGGACACCCGCCTGCTCCAGCGCCCAGGCTGCCCGAGGGGGCACGTCCCGGATGTGGATCTTCATAGTTTTTCGAGAATGGCGTGAGGGGGCTTGCTGCGCAAACGGCTGGCCAGGTGCATCGTCAACCGGCGCATGGCGGTGTATTGAATGGATTGGAAGGTGATCGCATTGCGCTCGCCGCAAAGCGTCAGTTGAGGCAAAGGGCGAGAGGGCGTCGGGGCGCCGGCACGTCGTGCGGCACCGAGCAACTGGGCGCAGTAGGTGGCATCGATGTGCTTCCAGGCTTCACCCCAAGCTGGCCAATCTTGGCGCAAGGCCGCATCACGCAAAGCCTGCGGAATGTGCACGGTAAGGGCTTCCAGCGTGGGCGGAATGGCTGCGGCCCCGTGAGGCGCATCATGCCAATGGTCTTCTGGCGCCGCAGGCACGTACTGGGTTTGGTCGTCGCGGTTGAAGCTGGAATGAAAGTTGGAGTACAGCGGTGCCCCCAAGAGAGCCGACTCACGGCCGGTGCCACTGATCCAAAACGAGTTGACCACGGGCAGGCCGCGTGCCTGACGGCTGGTGTTGACAGGATGGGTGTACAACAGCATCTGCATCTCGTTTTGCAATCGGCGCAAGGGCTTGGCCTGTGCAGCTTCGGGCATCCAATCGTGCACGGAGCGGCCAATGACGCGGTCAAGCGCTGCCGTGGGCAGGCCTCGGAACACGTCGCCGCTGGCCAACCATCGTCCGGCTTGGTCGCAGCTTAAGCGGATGCCGTCAGACGCAAAATACGGCTGCATGGCCTCAACCAAAGCCTTGGCATCGGCTTCATCCAGGGACAGTTCGGCGGGGTTGGACATCATGACTTGGTTGGTCTGGATGTCCCAGTGGCATGGGGTGATGAACGCCCATGCACCAGAGCGGTCGTGCCCATCGCTTTTCTGCAAGACATACCAAGTCGCCCACGGGAAACGCCCGTCGTCAAGCCGAGGGGGCTTGTCAATGCCTGTCAGTGCCCTGGCATGCGCTCGTTCGTGGGGGGGTGAAAAGCTGGAGGCTTCACCGTCATCGATGTACAGCAACGGGAACAAGGCCAGCAAACTGCGCAAATTGGGCAGTTTGAGTGTCCGCATCACATCGTGACACTCGGGTGCGTCGCAGCTGGCGTAGGGAATCAGAAGGTGCATGTCAGGCAAATGCCAAGCAACCTCCTGGCCTGGTGGGCCGGGGCAGCGGGTTGGTCAACAGTAAAAAAGGGGTGTCAGGTACACGGTCGAAGGCGTCAGGGCTGGTTTCCAGGTCCACGGGTCCTCACTCCCTTATTTTACGGCTGTGCCGTCGTGCCAGAATCCCCGCATGCAGTTTCCATATGAATTAGTTCTCGGTTGGCGGTATACACGTGCAGGGCGGACGACGCGGCGCAACGGATTCATCTCCTTCATCTCAGGGGTTTCCATGTTGGGCATCGCTTTGGGGGTGGCCGCGCTCATCATCGTGTTGAGTGTGATGAATGGTTTCCAAAAGGAGGTGTTGGACCGCATGTTGAGCGTGGTGTCTCACATCGAGATTTACGCCCCCGGCGGTGTGGCCCTGCCCGACGTGGACCGCAGCATCAAGCAGGTTCGGCAGCACCCTGCCGTGGTGGCCGCAGCGCCATTCATCGCGTCCCAGGCCTTGTTGGCGCGGGGCGAGGACATGAAAGGTGCGGTCGTTCGAGGCATCGATCCAGCCTTGGAGCCCGAAGTGACCGACCTCACACAAGGGCGCGCCAACCCCGCGTTGAGCAAGCTGGTGTCAGGTGGTTTTGGTGTGGTGCTGGGCAGTGAATTGGCCCGCAGCATGGGGGTGCGCGAGGGTGACAAGGTCACGTTGATTGCGCCCAGTGGGCAGGTCACGCCAGCAGGGGTGGTGCCCCGGCTCAAGCAGATGACGGTGGTCGGTCTGTTTGATTCAGGGCACTACGAGTACGACGCCAGTTTGGCGTTGGTGCATGTGGGGGACGCTGCCCGCTTGTTTCGGCTGGAAGGCCCAACTGGCATCCGCGTGAAGCTCAAGGATTTGCACCAGGCGCGTACCGTGGGCCGCCAACTCAATGACCAGATGGGAGGCGGTTTTGTGGTTCGTGACTGGACCCAGCAGAACCGGACCTGGTTTGCCGCCGTCCAACTCGAAAAACGGATGATGTTCATCATCTTGACCCTCATCGTGGCCGTGGCCGCGTTCAACCTGGTCAGCACCTTGGTCATGACCGTGACCGACAAACGCGCTGACATTGCCATCTTGCGCACGCTGGGGGCCAGCCCGCGCAGCATCATGGGCATTTTCGTGGTTCAGGGGGCCATGGTAGGGGTGATCGGTACGGTGGCTGGCTTGGGCTTGGGTTTGCTGGTGGCCTTCAACATCGATGTGATCGTTCCGGCGCTGGAAAGCTTGCTTCAAGCCCGCTTTTTGCCCGCCGACGTCTACCTCATCAGTCGCATGCCGAGTGACCCTCAAAGTGGTGACATCGTGCCGGTGGCCGTGATTTCGTTGCTGCTGTCTTTTGTGGCCACCCTTTACCCCAGTTGGCGCGCCAGCCGGGTCAACCCTGCAGAGGCGCTGCGTTATGAGTGACATGACCCCCAAACTGGTATTGGAAGCTCAATCGCTGAGCAAGCGGTTCCACGAAGGGCGTTTGGACGTTGAGGTGCTGCGCCGGGTCAACTTGGACGTGCACCAAGGCGAAACCATTGCCGTGGTGGGCACGTCAGGATCGGGCAAAAGCACCTTGTTGCACCTGTTGGGCGGCCTGGATGCACCCACCAGTGGCACGGTGCATTTGGCGGGCCAAGACATGGCCCGCCTGTCACCTGTGGCCCAAGGCCAATGGCGCAACGAGCACCTGGGCTTCATCTACCAGTTTCATCACCTGTTGCCCGAGTTCACGGCGCTGGAAAACGTGGCGATGCCGCTGCGCATTCGCCGTTGGCCGCAAGACCGATGTGATGAAGTGGCCTCGAACATGCTCGGTTTGGTGGGGCTGCAAGACCGCTTGCAACATCGGCCATCCGAGTTGTCAGGCGGCGAGCGTCAGCGTGTGGCCATTGCCCGGGCATTGGTGACCCGACCCGCTTGCGTGCTGGCCGATGAACCGACCGGTAACCTGGACCGCAACACGGCCGAAGGCGTTTTTGACCTGATGTTGACATTGGCCCGCGACCAAGGCACGGCTTTCGTGTTGGTGACGCACGATCAAAGCCTCGCTGCGCGTTGCAAGCGAGTCTGTCACTTGGTGAAGGGCACGTTGACCGAGCCGATGGCGCAGGCTGGGCCTGTTGCCTGACTTATTTCTTCAGTTTGCCTCGAACGGGCACCACGGTGGTGATCGTGGGGCGCACCGCATCGACGGACACAGGCTTGGGCGGTGAGGTGTCCTTCTTGGGCTTCTTCACCATCTTGTTGTTGTTTTGTTGACCTTTGGCCATGTTGGCTCCTTCGCGTGTGGCGCAGGTGCTGGTGCCGCCGGGGTGGTGTCGGGATCGACTGCTTTCAAATGTACTGTATCGTTGGCCGCTTGTTGTCCGCGCTGTGTTGGGCAAACGGCCAGCCGCGCTCTGCCATGACCCCACTGAAATACCTCACCGCCTACCCTGAACAGGTGCTGGCCCAAGTGCACGAATTGATTGCGCAACAGCGCTTGGGTGAGGTGCTGCAAAGGCGTTACCCCGAGGCACACGGTGTGCGCACCGACAAAGCGTTGTTTGACTATGTCAACGACCTGAAAACCCGCTACATGCGCAACGCGCCGCCGCTTTCCAAAGTGGCTTACGATGCCAAATTGCAGGTGGTGCAGCACGCTTTAGGGACACACACCAAGGTCTCGCGGGTCCAGGGGAGCAAGCTCAAGGCCAAACGAGAGATTCGAGTGGCCACGGTCTTCAAAGAGGCGCCTGCGGAATTCTTAAAAATGATTGTGGTGCACGAATTGGCTCACCTGAAAGAGCCCCAACACGACAAAGCTTTCTACCAACTGTGCACCCACATGGAACCTGCTTACCACCAGCTCGAGTTTGACTTGCGCTTGTACCTGACGCACCTTGAACTGGAAACCCGCTGATGACAACCCCTTTGACAACACTGGCGCCTCAACCTTGTTTGCGTTGGACCGAAGGCCAGGTGCAGCACGAAGCCTTGTGGCGGTCTGAAAGCGGGGCGGCTGTGCCCAAGCGCGTTGTCGTGGCTGACGACACCATGGGCGCAGATGCGGCCTACCGCCTCGCCTGTGAGGGCACAGCCTTGTTGTGGAGAGGTGACTTTCAAAATGCACGTCAACTGCTCCAGGCCATGGCGCGCCGCGCGGAACGCAAACCCAAAAAAGCCAGAGCGTCAGACCCACAACAAGTTGCTTCCACGGGGCGCGATGCTTTCAACGCCCATCGACAAGCCCAGTCGCAGCGTGCCCGTACTTTGGCCATGTTGGTCATTCCATTGGATTCGGATTACGGGGTGTCCCTGAGGCGTGCCCCTGATTGGCGACAGGCCTGCACCGAAGCCTATGGCGCTTGCAAGGTGCCTTTGCCAGACGATGCCACGCAAGGCCAGTCTGTGGTGTCCTTGCGTGAACTGTTGGGTGTGGTCGGTGCCCACGAGTGGCGCAAAAAAGGGGTAGAGATTGCAGCCTTGGGTGATGGACCCAACAACCGCATACATCCCCATTACGGTGTGTTTTCTCCGGTGCGCGGTGAATACCTGGCCTTGCTTGCCCAAGCACCATTGCCCCCTTCGGGTGGGGCGGATGAGGGTTACACAGGGCAGGTGTTTGACATCGGCACCGGCACGGGCGTGTTGTCGGCCGTGTTGGCTCGCCGAGGCGTGCAACACATCGTGGCCACCGATCTCGATGCCCGAGCCTTGGCCTGCGCGCAAGACAACCTGGATCGCCTGGGGTGTCAGGCGCAAGTGCAGGTGATTGCCGCAGACTTGTTTCCATCGACGGCCACACATGGTTTGGCGTGTTTGGTCGTGTGCAACCCTCCGTGGCTGCCTGCACGGCCCAGTTCTCGTGTGGAGCAGGCCGTGTACGACCCCGACAGCCGCATGCTGCGTGGATTTTTGGACGGGCTCTCTGCGCACCTCGCACCCGGTGGCGAGGGGTGGTTGATCCTCTCAGATTTGGCGGAACACTTGGGGCTGCGCAGCCGCGACGAATTGCTGGCGCTGATAGATGCTGCCGATTTGGTGGTGTTAGGCCGCCTGGACATCAAGCCCACCCATGGCAAGGCCCTGGACACTTCGGATGCCTTGCACGCCGCCCGTGCGGCCGAGGTCACGTCCCTGTGGCGCCTGGGTGCCGCACCGCTCAAACTTCATTGACTTTTTGCTGAACCTGTCATGAGACTGCTGCTTGCCCCGATGGAGGGGATGTTGGATTACACCTTGCGCGATGTGTTGACGCGCGTGGGTGGGGTCGACCGCTGTGTGTCGGAATTCATCCGCATCACGGACATGTTGCTGCCCAAGCGCGTCTTTACCCGGATCGTGCCTGAATTGTTGCAAGGTGGCCGCACACCGGCAGGGGTGCTGGTGCGTCCGCAATTGCTGGGTTCTGACCCCGCGTGTCTGGCCGACAACGCCGCCAGCCTGGCTGAGTTGAACCCCGACGGCATCGATTTGAATTTCGGCTGCCCAGCCAAAACCGTGAACAACCACCGAGGTGGTGCCATTTTGTTGGAGGAGCCCGAACTCTTGCACGAGATTGCACAGACGGTGCGCCGCGCTGTGCCTGCGCACCTGCCCGTGTCTGCCAAGATGCGCTTGGGCTTCAAGGACAGCAGTCGGGCTGTGGAATGTGCCCAAGCGTTGGCCTCGGGCGGTATCTCAGAGTTGGTCGTCCACGCCCGAACCAAAGTGGATGGCTACCGGCCACCCGCCTATTGGGATCAAATTCGGGGCATTGTGCAGGCTGTCAGCATCCCGGTCGTGGCCAATGGAGAAATCTGGACCGTGCAGGATGCCCGGCGCTGCATCTCAGAGAGCGGTTGCCAGGACCTGATGTTGGGGCGGGGCATCGTCGCTAACCCTGGGTTGGCTTTGGAAGTGGCTGCGGCGTTTGCTCAAGGCGACAACCCCTCCGCTGAGGAGGTGGCCGACAGCGCTCGGGCCAGGGTGCCATGGTTGCACATTGCGCCCTTGCTGGGGGTGTATTGGGATTTGGTGGGCACACACGTTGCCCCTCGTCACCGTGCGGGACGGCTCAAACAGTGGTTGAATTTGCTGCGCCGTCGCTACCCCGAGGCCGAAGACGCCTTTGTGCAACTGCGCACCTTGAACGAGCCTGCCGCTGTGGCAGCGTGGCTGCGGGCACACTCAGCGTATGCTGTACCCGGTGAGGGTGGTCGTCCCCTTGCCTGAGGTGATTTCGGTGCCCAACTCCACCACCGACAGGTATTCATTGGCCTTGAGGTAACCACGGTTCAGAGAATCGGTCACAAAATTCTTCATGTTGAAATTGAATTGAGTGACCGTTTGGGTAGCCACATAGGCCACGTAGGTCCAAGACGCCGTGCCTGTGGGGGGGGTGACGATGCCCTTGTAGACCTCAAACTCCACGCCGTCTATCGTCACCTTGCCTTGTAACTTGCCTGCGTTGCATGACCCGCAAGTGGCCTGTACCCAAACCATCACCTCGGCCGTTGGCGGCCATACCGTGGGTGTTGGGGTGCTGCTGAACAGCAATTCAAACGCCGTGTTCATCGTGCAACTGGCACCTGGCGCGCAAACGGTCTCAATCCGGCCAGTGGCCTGAATGTCACCCAGAGCACTGATCAAGGTGGGCAGTTTGCGCGTGGTGCTGCCCTGCTCGGTGCCCACTTGCCAGCCATAGCCAAAGTTGGGGTAGGCCAAGACTTCGTTGTTAGACCCGCTCACATCCCAGGTGATTTGCGCATCGATCAACCCTGTGGTGTTGTCCAGCTTGGCTTTCACGCATTCTGTGAAGCTGCCAGCCGCGTTGGGGTTCCAGACATTGGTGGTCACCATGAAGTTGCCCATGCTGACTTTCGCATCTTCTTTGTTGCCTTTGACGGTACAAGCCGAAAACGTGCTGGCGGCTGGGGCGGGCAGCGGCGCGGTGGGGGTGGCGCTGGCCACCGTTTCAGCGGGTTTGCCCCCCGACCCGCCGCCGCTGCAGGCGACCAGCAAACCCGAAAGTGCGATGCTTGCGACGCGAAGCAATGACGGCAGCTGTAAAAAGAGGCGTGGAGTGGCTGGCATGAGGGTAGGGGGTGGTCAGACGTTGTGGTCAGTGTAAACGCCTTGTTTTACCGTGGTTGACCGAGGGTCAATGGCACGGTGCTGGCTTGCGGCAACAGCTTGCGCAAAATCTTGTACGTGTCTTTGTCGAAGGCGGGTTTGCCATGGCTGAGCAGGTCCCACACATCGTGCTCGGTGCGCGCTGTGCCCAGGTAACGCCAGGCGTCAATGACGTGCAAGTCTGTGCCTTCACGCACGCCAATCGGGCCAGGGTAGGGCCAGCTGGCCACTTTGAGGTGCACCAGGGCCGCGTGAAGCGTGGCGTTGTACAGCGCCGGCTTGGCTTTGCCCACGCAGGCTCCGCTGCAACGGCCCAGTTGGTAGCCAAAGCAGGGCTTGCCGCCCCCCGTCTTTTCCAGGCCCAGGGTGGACAGGCACAGCAAGTGTTCGTTGGCGATTTCGGTCAGTTGCTTTTTGGCGTCCCGTTGGCTGCCGAACAGGCCGTAGACATTGTCTTGGTGGCCCAGTTGCAAATCGGTGGCCCAGCGCAGGGTGGGTCGGGCATAGCCATCGGGCTCGGTCACGTTCAATTCCCAGCAGCACAGTTCGCCAGCGCGTCGCAGACGCTGGTTGTGCGTGGGCAGTTTGGCTTTGACCAATTCAGACTCTCTCAGCAAGGCGCCGATTTCACCCTGCGTTTCCTCACATTCGATGCGCCGCACCTGTTGTGACAAGCTCATCTCTTTGGCCGAGCGGTGGTCTGCGCTGAAGTGCGACAGCACCCGTTTGCGCAGCGATGTGCTTTTGCCGATGTACAGCGGCAAATCGTTTTCACCGTAAAACTGGTAAACCCCATGGCCTTCGGGGATGTTGTCCAGCGCGCTGGCGTCCAGGTGCGGCGGAATACTGGGGCGTGACGTGAGGTTGGCAATGGCTTGATCCAATACCTCATGGCTGTGGCTCGCCTGCAGTTGTTGCCAGAATTGCCAAATCAGCCGTGCATCGCCCAGTGCGCGGTGACGGCTGTCGGTGTGCAGGTGGTGCCGCTCGATCAACGAGTCCAGATTGTGTTTGCTGTATTGCGGAAACAGCTTGCGCGACAGTCGCACGGTGCACACCACATCGGCACGGAAATCGATGCCGACACGCTTGAATTCATTTTTCAAAAAGCCATAGTCAAAACGCGCGTTGTGGGCGAAAAATAGCCGCCCTGAAAGCCGTTGATGCAGGGCTTGCGCCAAGTCTGCAAACAACGGTGCCGAGGCCACCATCGCGTTGCTGATGCCTGTGAGGTTTTCGATGAACGGCGGAATGCGGCTTTCAGGGTTGACCAAGCTGCTCCACTCTTGCACACCGTTGTGACCGACCTCGACGATGCCAATTTCAGTGATCCGGTCCGCCGTGGCTGTGCCTCCGGTGGTTTCCAGGTCCACAAAAACCATGGGTGGGAAGGTGTGGCTGCGGGCAGTGGGCATGGTTGTCAACACATCAGGTTTACCAAGATTTACAGAATGCAGGCGCAATCTGTGCGCCGCAAGCGGCTCTGGCGCGTTACATGAAGGTATCAACCACTGACGGGGATCTCACCATGAAAACTTTGCTGATCAGCTTGCTTGTTGCCATCGGGCTTGGCGGCTGTGCCATTGTGCCTGCGCCGGGCTATGGCCATCACGGCGGCGGGCAAGTGGTGGTGACACCGCAAGTCGCCGTGGTACCCGCCCCTGTGGTCGTGCGCCCATGGGGTTATGGCTACGGCTATCACGGCCGTGGGCATGGCCATCACCGGTACTGAGCCACCGTTCTGGGAACTTCCGCCCTCGAAGCCGGACCAACAAGGCGACAATGTCGTCCTGTTGGGCATGGTTTAAAGGAATGAAATGGTGTTGAGTTGGTTGGATGCGGCCCCCCGCCGCGTGTGGGCCTTGGTCAGTGTGGCCTGCGTGGCGATGTTGGCGTTTGGCATGTATTTGCAACATGTGGTGGGCCTGGAGCCTTGCCCGATGTGCATCGTGCAACGGTACGCTCTTATTTTTGTAGCAATCTTTGCCGCCGTTGCTGCCGGAACAGGCCGAAAAGGCATGCAAACGGTATTCGCTGTGCTGGTCTTGGTGGCGTCTGTGGGCGGAGCTTTTGTGGCAGCTCGCCAAAGCTGGTTGCAGTGGTATCCCCCTGAAATCGTGTCATGCGGTCGAGACCTTTACGGCATGATCGAAACCTTCCCGCTCAAACGCCTGCTTCCGATGATTTTCCGTGGCAGCGGCGACTGCACCAAAGTGGATTGGACCTTCCTTGGCGGTTCCATCGCCAACTGGTCTTTCTTGTGCTTCAGCGCGTTCAGCGTGCTGGCCTTGGTGATGTTGTGGCGACGCCCTAACCAGCGCTGACAGCATTGAAAAAGCCCCGTGGATTCTGAAATCCACGGGGCTTTTTTGCTTTGACCTCTGCTCAACCTGCAGTGATGCGCTTTTCCAGGTGGGCCAGTGCTTCATCGACCTGATCGACCAGCACCAAGCACAGGTCACCGGGTTTGAGCTTGTCCAGCGCGTGGTCGATGGCGATGAATTCGCCCCGAATTTCTTCAATGGTTTTGGTGCGTTTGGCACCGACCAAGCCTTCACGCAACAACGCCAGCACTTCGCCGTCTTCACGACCACGCTGGCAAGCGTCCTGAAACAGAATCACATCGTCAAACGCATCGCCCAGCACCACGGTCTGGTCACGGATGTCTTCGTCGCGGCGATCGCCCGCGCCGCTGATGACCACCGAGCGGCGCTCGCCTGGCATGGCGCTCACGGCCGAGACCAGCGCGCGCATGGCGTCCACGTTGTGCCCGTAATCTGCAATCACCGTGGCACCCCGGTAGTCCATCACGTTGAAGCGCCCGGGGGCGTTGTCAGCGTCGTTGGCGAAACTGCCCATGCCGCGTCGGATGCTGTCCCAGTCAATGTCTGCCCCCCACGTGGCGGCCAAGGCCGACATGGCGTTTTCGACTTGAAAGCCAATGTGACCATTGCGCGTGATGGGGATGTCGCGCAGCGCAATCGACTCGCGCCAGGCGCCTTGCGCGGCCACAATGCTGTCGCCATCCACAAACACACAGCGTTTGCCCTGCGCACGGTGGGTTGACAGCACGGGGTGGTGACGGTCCAGCGCGAAATAAATCACCTGACCAGGGCACACCGTGGCCATGTTGACGACCAAAGGGTCGGCTGCGTTCAGCACCGCATAGCCGTTTTTGGCAACGTTTTGGACCAGCACTTGTTTGACGCTGGCCAGTTGTTCTGCGGTGTGGATGAAGTTCATCCCCAGGTGATCTCCCGCGCCAATGTTGGTCACCACCGCCACTTGGCAGCGGTCAAACCCAAGGCCTTCGCGCAGGATGCCGCCACGTGCAGTCTCGAAGACCGCCGCATCAACGTCCGGGTGCATCAGCACATTGCGTGCACTGCGTGGGCCACTGCAGTCACCCGAGTCGGTCTGACGTCCATCGACGTACACGCCATCGGTGTTGGTCATGCCCACGCGCAGGCCACTGGTGTTCAGGATGTGGGTGATCAGGCGGCTGGTGGTGGTTTTGCCATTGGTGCCCGTCACGGTGATGATGGGGATGCGCCCGTTGTCGCCATGGGCATAGAGGTGGGCCATGATGGCTTCACCCACATTGCGGCCTTTGCCATACGAGGGGGTCAGGTGCATGCGCAGGCCAGGTGCGGCATTCACTTCCACGATGCCACCGCTTTGTTCTTCGAGCGGGCGCAGCACAGAGGAGGTGACCACGTCCACGCCACACACGTGCAAGCCCACGGTTTGGGCTGCAGCCACGGCCCGGGCGGCCACTTCGGGGTGAACGTCGTCCGTCACGTCTGTGGCCGTGCCGCCGGTGCTCAGGTTGGCGTTGTTGCGCAAAATCACTCGGCGACCCTTCACCGGCACGTCGCCTGGGGTCAACCCCTGCATGCCCAGTCTGTCGACGGCGATGTCGTCAAACCGGATCTTGGTGAGCGAAGTGGCGTGGCCGTCACCGCGTTTGGGGTCGGCGTTCACTTTGTCCACCAACTGCTTGACGGTGTGCACACCATCACCGATCACGTGGGGCGGGTCGCGGCGCGCTGCCGCGACGAGGCGGTCGCCCACCACCAGCAGGCGAAAGTCGCTGCCGGGCAGGAATTTTTCAACCAGCACGCTGCCGATGTCTTCGGCCGCCTTGTAGGCGCTGTCGATTTGCTCACGGGTGGAAACGTTCACCGTCACGCCCTTGCCCTGGTTGCCATCCACAGGCTTGACCACCACAGGTAAGCCAATCTCGTTGGCTGCGGCCCAGGCATCGTCGGGGCTGGAGACCGGGCGCCCATAGGGTACAGGCACACCCGCCGCCAGCATCATGCGCTTGCTCAGGTCTTTGTCTTGGGCGATTTCTTCTGACACGGCACTGGTGGCGTCGACTTCAGCGGCCCAGATGCGCCGTTGTTTGGAACCCCAGCCAAATTGAACCAAGCTGCCTTGGGTCAAACGGCGAAAGGGGATGTCTCGCACAACCGCTGCGTTCACGATCGAGCCAGTGCTGGGGCCCAAGCGGACATCTTCGTCTGTCTCTCGAAGCTGCGCCAACGTGGCATCGGCATCGAACTCGCCACCGTCGAAGGCGGCGCGCACCAATTGGCATGCCGCGTCAAAGGCCATGCGGCCAACGTCTTCTTCGCTGAACTCCACCACCACTTCAAACACCCCGGCTTCCGAGGTGGCCTGTGTTTGGCTGAAGGTGACCGGGCAGCCTGCCTGGGCTTGGAGTGCCAACGTGGCTTGTTCCAGCACGTGGGCCAGCGACAACGGGGCTTGTTTGGTGGAACCCACCCGCAAAGCGCCAATGCTGGGGAAAAGCGCTCGCACCTGGGCTTCAAAGCCGGGCATGTCCGCTATGGAGCATTCGGTGTCAGTGCAGGTCACGACCGCTTCAATGGCGGTGTGGCGGCTCCACCGGTTGGGGCCACGCAAGGCACGGATTCGGGAAACTTCCATCTTGTTCTTTCAGTCGTTTCTTCGGGTGAGCAAATGACCAGGGGGTATC
>CAZHDP010000033.1:0-16568 GCA_964531605.1 uncultured Burkholderiaceae bacterium
TCATTCCAGCCTGGAACCAACCCTGATCTGGCGCAAGTGGACGTCCAGAACCGCTTGTCCAGAGCGTCACCCCGCTTGCCCCAGGCGGTGACGCAACAGGGCGTGCGGGTGGACAAGTCGCGTACCAACTTCTTGCTGTTCACCATCCTTTCGTCTGACAACCCAGACTATGACCCGATCGCGCTGGGCGACTATGCCTCCCGCAACGTGCTGCCTGAAATCCAACGACTGCCCGGCATTGGCCAGGCGCAGTTGTTCGGTACAGAGCGCGCCATGCGCATCTGGATCGATCCTGCCAAGCTGGCGGGTTTCAACCTGTCGTCGGCAGATGTCCGCACTGCCATTGCTGCGCAAAATGCACAGGTCGCGTCCGGCACGATGGGCGATTTGCCCAACGTGGCAGGGCAGGGCATTGCCGCTACCGTCGTGGTGAATGGCCAGCTCTCTACCGTGGCACAGTTTGGCAACATCGTGCTGCGGGCCAACAACGATGGCTCTGCCGTGCGGCTCAAGGACGTGGCGCGGATCGAGCTGGGGGCCCAAACCTATGCCACGTCGGCCCGTTTGAATGGCAAACCCTCCACCGGCATCGGGGTGCAGTTGTCACCCAGTGGCAATGCCTTGGCAGCAGCCCAGGCTGTGCGCGCCAAGATGGACGAGTTGCAGCGTTACTTCCCTCCGGGCGTGAAGTACGCCATCCCGTACGACAGCTCCCGTTTCGTCAAAATTTCCATTGGGCAGGTTGCTGAGACGTTGGTTGAAGCCGTGATCCTGGTGTTCTTGGTGATGTACCTGTTCTTGCAGAACTGGCGCTACACCGTGATCCCGACCATCGTGGTGCCTGTTTCGTTGTTGGGCACGTTTGCGACCTTGTTGGCACTGGGTTTTTCCATCAACGTGCTGACGATGTTTGGCATGGTGCTGGTGATCGGCATCGTGGTGGACGATGCCATCGTGGTGGTCGAGAACGTCGAACGCATCATGAGTGAGGAAGGGTTGTCGCCTTTGTTGGCCACCCGTAAAGCCATGGGCCAAATTTCGGGCGCCATCATCGGGGTGACCGTTGTGTTGATTTCGGTGTTTGTGCCTCTGGCTTTTTTCAGTGGTTCCATTGGCAACATCTACCGCCAGTTTTCAGCGGTGATGGTGGCGTCGATTGGCTTTTCTGCGTTCATGGCACTGTCGCTCACGCCGGCTTTGTGTGCGACCTTACTGCAGCCTGTGGAAGCGGGTCATGCGCACCAAAAGGGCGGATTTTTCGGCTGGTTCAACCGCTCGTTTGCGCGGTCTGCCAAAGGGTACGAGGGCTGGGTCGCGTCCATGCTCAAGCGCACTTGGCGCTACATGGTGATCTACCTGGCAATCATGGCCGCCGTGGCCGTGGTTTACCTGCGCTTGCCAACGTCCTTTTTGCCCAACGAAGACCAGGGCACGATGTTGGTGAACGTGCAGCTGCCGCCGGGTGCGACCATCGAACGCACCCGGGCTGTGATCGAACAGGTCGAGGGCTTCATCCTCAAACAACCCGAAGTGCAAAGCATGGTGGGTGTGTTGGGCTTCAGCTTCTCGGGCCAGGGGCAAAACGCGGCGCTGGCCTTTGTGACGCTCAAGGATTGGGCGGAGCGCCCTGGGCCCAACCAATCTGCTCAAGCTCTGGCGGGGCGGGCCTTTGGAGCGCTGATGGGGGTGCGAGACGCCTTCATCTTCCCCCTGAGTCCGCCGCCCATCCCCGAACTGGGCACCGCTTCTGGCTTCACCTTCCGCCTGCAGGACCGGGGCGGTTTGGGGCATGACGCGCTGCTGGCCGCCCGCAATCAACTGCTGGGCATGGCGGGCAAAAGCCAGGTCATCACGCAAGTGCGCCCCGATGGGCTGGAAGATGCACCGCAGTTGCAGATCGTGATTGACCGTGACAAGGCCAGTGCCTTGGGCGTCGGTTTTGATGCCATCAACAGTGCCTTGTCCACCTCGCTGGGCTCGGCCTATGTCAATGACTTTCCGAATGCAGGGCGTTTGCAACGCGTGGTGGTACAGGCTGACGCGCCGTCACGCATGCAACCGGCTGACCTGCTCAAGGTGAACGCCAGCAACAGCCAAGGCCGTGCTGTGCCTTTGTCGGCGTTTGCCACCACCCGATGGATCACGGGCGCGATGCAGACCATCCGTTTCAACGGCTACCCCGCCATGCGCATCAGTGGCGGTGCGGCGCCTGGCTACAGCACCGGTGCTGCGATGGCTGAAATGGAGCGCCTGGCCGCCCAGTTGCCACCCGGCATTGGTTATGAGTGGACGGGTCAATCGCGCGAAGAGAAACTGGCAGGCTCACAGGCTTTGATGCTGTACGGCTTTGCCATCCTCGCGGTGTTCTTGTGTCTGGCCGCGTTGTACGAGAGCTGGTCGATCCCTCTGGCGGTGATCTTGGTGGTGCCTCTGGGCGTGTTGGGGGTGGTGTTGGCGACCTTGTTCCGCGGCTATGCCAATGACGTTTACTTCCAGGTCGGGCTGATCACCATCATTGGTTTGTCGGCGAAAAATGCCATTCTGATCATCGAGTTTGCCAAAGAGCTTCAAGCCCAAGGCAAAAGTGCCATTGACGCTGCTTTGGAGGCCGCTCACCTGCGTTTTCGCCCCATTGTGATGACCTCATTGGCGTTCATTTTGGGTACCTTGCCTTTGTTTTTAGCCTCGGGTGCTGGCTCGGCAAGCCAGCGTGCCTTGGGCACAGGGGTCATTGGTGGCATGGTCACGGCCGTGTTGTTGGCCGTGTTTTTTGTGCCAGTATTCTTCGTGGTAGTGCGCCGCTTGTTCAAAGGCTCCGCTCATGACGCGCAAGCTGCCGTTCAGCGCGGCACACCGATGGTGGCAGGAGGGGCTGACCATGTTTGATCACACTGTCCATTCACAGCGGTCCCAGGTTGTGTCTGCTGTCAAAGTCGGCGCGGCCTTGCTGTTGGCGGTCTTGCAAGGCTGTTCCATGGTGCCCGCCTACGAGCGCCCAACGTTGCCTGTTGCCAACCAGTTCCCAGGCCGCATGTCAACCGCCGTGCCCGAGCAGGGTTGGCGACACTACTTTGCTGACGAGCGCTTGCAAACCCTGATTGATTTGGCGTTGGCCAACAACCGCGATCTTCGAATTGCGATGTTGAACGTGGCCCAAACACGGGCGCAATTTCAGATTCGCAGTGCCGATCTGTTGCCCACGGTCAACGCTGCCGCCAATGCCGTACGCCAACCCAGTGTGGTGAATGGCAAGCTGGGCAACAGCTTCAGCGTGGGATTGGCCGTGTCCGCATGGGAAATTGATTTTTTCGGCCGTTTGGACAGCCTCAAAGCCCAAGCACTGGCGCTCTACCTGGCCAGTGAAGAGGGCCGCAAAGCCGCTCAGACCACCTTGGTGGCCTCGGTGGCGAACGCATGGCTGAGCTTGTTGGCCGATGAAGACCTGTTGGAGATTGCCCGAAGCACGTTGGCCACCAGAGAAGCGTCCGTCAAATTGACGCAGCTTCGCTTTGACAACGGTGCCTCGTCCGAATTGGTGTTGCGGCAGGCACAGTCGCTGGTGGAATCCGCCAAGGCCACTTTGGCGCAGTTGCAGCGGCAGCGCAGCCAGGATGAAAATGCACTGGTGTTGTTGTTGGGACAAAGTTTGCCGGCGGCGTTGAAGGAGGGACAAAGCCGAACGCTTGTGTCGTTCAAACCGCCTGCCGAGTTGCCTGCTGGCATGCCCTCTGACTTGTTGGAGCGCCGCCCAGACATCATGCAAGCCGAGCAACAGTTGATAGCAGCCAATGCCAACATCGGTGCCGCTCGCGCTGCGTTTTTTCCACGCATTGCGCTGACGGCGTCAGCAGGCACGTCCAGCAAGGAACTGTCGGGTTTGTTCGAGTCAGGTTCCTGGGGCTTTTCCATCGCCCCCCAACTGCTGTTGCCGATCTTTGATGCGGGCCGCAACCAAGCGGGCTTGGATGTGGCGCGTGCATCCAAGGACGTGGCTGTCGCCCAGTACGAAAAGGCAATTCAGACGGCATTCCGCGAAGTCTCGGATGCGCTGGTGGCACGTGATCACCTGGGCGAGCAGTTGCGTGCCCTGCAAGCACAAGCGCAGGCCGAGCGAACCAGCTTCCGGCTGTCTGAGTTGCGCTACCAAAATGGTGTTGCCAGCTACCTCGACTTGCTCGACGCCCAGCGTGCCTTGTTTGCCACCGAGCAGGCTGCGGTACAGGCCCGACTGACCCAATTGCAAAGCCAAGTGGCGTTGTACCGCGCTTTGGGTGGGGGTTGGGCTGCGTCATTGCCAAAGTGAACCTGGATCTCATGAGCCCCCTTTGCCAAGTTCAAGCCCTTGGCTCGTCGGGCTGCGGCAACCGCGTGAAACCGCGGTTCACCAGATAATCGAGTTTTAAGCACAGACAAAAGAGAATTTTCATGGCATACAGCATTGACCTTTCGGGCCGCGTGGCGTTCATCACTGGTGCTTCTGGTGGCTTGGGCGCTCAATTTGCCAAGACCCTGGCACGTGCAGGGGCCGCTGTGGTGCTGGCCAGCCGCCGTGTGGACAAGCTCAAAGACTTGCGTGCCCACATTGAAGGCGAGGGCGGGGACGCCCACGTGGTCGAGTGCGATGTGAACAACATCGACAGCATCAAGTCTGCGGTGGCGCACGCCGAGACAGAGGTGGGCTCGATTGACATCCTCGTCAACAACTCTGGGGTGAGCACCACGCAGAGGCTTCAAGAGGTTTCTGAGGATGACTACGACTACATCTTCAACACCAACGTCAAAGGGGCTTTTTTTGTCGCGCAAGAAGTCGGCAAGCGCATGCTGGCGCGTGCCAAAGGTGCTGCGCCCGGCACTTACACAGGGGGGCGCATCATCAACATCGCTTCCATGGCTGGGTTGAAGGTGCTGCCGCAGATTGGGGTGTACTGCATGAGCAAAGCTGCGGTCATCCAGATGACCAAGGCCATGGCCATTGAGTGGGGCAAGTTTGGCATCAATGTGAACGCCATTTGCCCCGGCTACATCGACACCGAGATCAACCACCACCATTGGCAAACCGAGCAGGGGCAAAAGTTGATTGGCATGTTGCCCCGCAAACGTGTGGGCAAGCCTGAAGACCTCGACGCCTTGCTGGTGATGTTGGCCAGTGGGCAGAGCCACTTTGTCAACGGGGCCATCATTGCGGCCGACGATGGCTTTGGCGTTTGACGCTGAACTGTGAAGGCAAAGGCCCGCCATGCGCATCGAGCTTCCTGAGCACAAAAAACTGGTTTATGAGATGGTCATCCCGATCCGCTGGGGGGACATGGACGCGATGAACCATGTCAACAACACGGTGTACTTTCGCTACTTGGAAACCGTGCGCATCGAGTGGATGCGCTCCATTGGCTGCCAACCAGACCCCCAGGGCGAGGGGCCGGTGATTGTGAACGCGTTTTGCAACTTTTACAGGCAGTTGGAATACCCGGGTGACGTGTTGGTGAAGATGTACGCCAGCGACCCAGCGCGGACCACCTTTGAAACCTGGGGCACCATGGAGCGGGCGGATCAACCTGGTGTGATCAGCGCGGCGGGCGGGGCTACCACGATCTGGGTGGACTTCCCATCCCAGAAAGCCGCGACCTTGCCCGATTGGATGCGCGCCATCGTCAGTTGATCATTTCTGTTTGGGCACACGACCCATCAGGTAGAACTCAGGGTTGGGCATCATGCCGCTGAAGCTGGCCATGCGGTTGCTCAAGCCAAAAAAGGCCGTGATGGCGGCAATGTCCCACGCATCCTCGTCGTCAAAGCCATGGGCATGCAGGGCCTCAAAGTCCGCATCTTGGATCTCGTCTGAATGCAGGCAGACTTTCATCGCAAAGTCGAGCATGGCACGTTGCCGGGGGGTGATGTCTGCTTTGCGGTAGTTGATGGCCACCTGATCAGCCACCAGTGGCTTTTTCTCGTAGATGCGCAAAATCGCCCCGTGTGCCACCACGCAATACAGGCAGTTGTTGGCGGCACTGGTGGCGGTGACGATCATTTCGCGGTCACCTTTGCTCAGGTTGCCCTCTTCCTTGAGCATCAAGGCATCGTGGTACGCAAAAAAGGCACGCCACTCGGCAGGACGCCGCGCAAAGGCCACAAACACATTGGGCACAAAGCCAGCCTTGGCCTGAACTTCCAGGATCTTCGCTTTGATGTCTTCGGGCAAGCTGTTGATGTCAGGCGTGGGGTATCGGCTTGGCGCGGTCATGGGGGGTCTCCGGGTGATTTCGATGCCCTGCAGTGTAGGTCAAGGTGTGGCCTCCGATATAGTTGACGCCCACGTCTTACCGATTTTCAGGTGCTCATGAGAATGTCAAAAATGATAGCAAACAATGCCGTGAACAAAGCGAAAAATGCTGATTTAGCAGAGCAAATTTCCCGCAGAAAGGCCATGATCGGTGCGACCAGTGTGGCCGCCTTGGCGCTGCAGCCTGGCTGGGGTTGGGCGCAGACTTTCCCTACCAAGCCCCTCAAAATCGTCGTGCCCAATGCCGCCGGTGGGGCTGCGGACATCACGGCCCGTACCGTGGCCCAGGAGATGTCCAAAACCTTGGGGCAGAGCGTCGTGATTGACAACAAGCCCAGTGCTGGCGGGGTCGTGGCAGGCGAGTTGGTCGCCAGGTCAGAGCCCGATGGGCACACGTTGCTGCTGGTGTCCAGTGGCACGGCGGTGAGTGCGGCCCTGTTCAAACAATTGCCTTTCGACACGGTGAAAGACTTCACCCCGGTGTCCATGTTGGCCACGTTCGACCTGGCATTGGTCGTGGCCGACAACGGCCGTTTTAAATCGTTGGCCGAGCTGCTGGCCTACGGGCGCGCCAACCCCGGCAAGCTGAACATCGGCACACCCAACATCGGCACGACCCAGCATTTGGCGGCAGAGCTGTTCAAAGCCACGTCAGGCGTTGACATGCAAATCGTGCCCTTCAATGGCACGCCCGCGGTCATCACCGCTTTGCGCGGTGGTTCGCTGGATCTGGCCATAGACATCCTGGGTCCGTTGATGCCCCAGATATCGTCCAAAGCCCTGCGTCCTCTGGCCGTGTTGGGGGACAAACGTGCCAGCCAGTTGCCTGACACCCCCGCGGTCAAAGAGGTGGGTGGCTCTTTGGCCGCCTTCAACGTGTCGTCTTGGAACGGCCTGTCTGTGCCGGCCAAGACGCCCAAAGAAACCATTGCCCGATTGAACCGCGAGGTGCAAGCGGCTTTGGCGTTGCCTGAGGTCAAAAAACGCCTGCTGGATTTGAACCTGGTGGCCCACGGCAGCAGCCCGCAGCAATTGGGCGATCAGCTCAACTTTGACATCAAGCGGTGGGGCGATGTGATTCACAAGGCCGGCGTGGCGATGCAGTGATGTGCTTTGTGTCACCGTGCACTCTGGGCTTCCTTGACGTGGATCAAGCAAGGGATGTTCGCCTTCGTGGATGCTTGACACCATGATCCTGGCGCTGTTTTCTGACATCCATGCCAACCTGCGGGCTTTCGACGCTTGCTTGGCACACGCGCGTGCGCAGGGTGCAAACCAGATTGCCGTGCTGGGTGACTTGGTGGGTTACGGCGCTGAGCCGTGCGAGGTGATGGACCGGGTGATGGCCTTGGCTGCAGAGGGCGCGCAGGTGGTCAAGGGCAACCACGATGTGTTGTCTGCCCTGCCACCTGGTGATGTGGCCAAGACGCTGGATGCCCAGGCTGCGGTGTGGACCCGCACCCAGTTGAAGCTCCATCACCGCAGCTACATTGACCAACTGCCTTACACCCTTCAGATCGCAGACTGTCTGCTGGTGCACGCGGGTGCTGAGGCGCCCGAACGGTGGCATTACGTGAACGACAGCCGCAGCGCGTCTGCCAGCCTGGACGCGGCTGTTCACACCTCAGGTGTGCGGCATGTGTTTGGCGGGCATGTGCATCACCAAACGTTGTATTACCGAGGCGCTGGCCGTGGCTTGATGGCGTTTGCGCCCACGGCAGGTGTGCCCATTCCTTTGGCTCGGCACCGGCAGTGGATTGCCACTGTGGGGTCGGTGGGGCAGCCGCGCGACGGCGATCACCGCGCGATGTATGCCCTGTTCGATGCAGGCAAAGCCCAGATGACGTTTTTTCGGGTGCCCTACGATCACCAGGGTGCCGCGGCAGCCATTCGTCAGACTGGTCAGTCAGAATTTTTTGCGCAACGGTTGGAGGATGGACGTTGAAACTGTTTGAACCCGGCACCGTGCTGGACGGCTTTGTCTTAGGGGACTGCATCCACGCTGGTGGCATGGCCCACATCTACCAGGTCACGTACCACGGAGACCCAGGTGATGCCCGCTTTCCGATGGTGATGAAGGTGCCCCGCATGACGCAGAGCGACGGGGCTGAAAACATCGTCAGCTTTGAGGCCGAACACCAGATCATGCAAGTGCTGAACGGGCCCCATGTGCCGCGCTTCGTGGCCGCGGGTGATCTGGACCGTGTGCCCTACCTGGTGATGGAGCAGATTGCGGGCGCGACGTTTGACGACTGGCTCGACACGCATGGCGGCCCAGGTCAGGTCAATCCGGAAGCGTTGGCTGCAACAGGGGCGGCGATCGCTCGCGCCTTGCACAGCCTGCACCGGCAAAACGCTTGCCATTTGGACTTGAAGCCTGCCAACGTCGTGATCCGTCCGGACGGCGTGGCTGTGTTGCTGGATTTTGGCCTGTCTTGCCACGCGCATTACCCCGATTTGCACGCCGAAGAACTGCGCAAAGCCGTTGGCTCACCAGCTTGGATAGCGCCCGAGCAAGTGGTGGGTGTTCGAGGTGACCCCCGCAGCGACATTTTTGCGTTGGGCGTGATGCTGTACGAGGCCGCCACGGGCGAGCTGCCTTTTGGCAGCCCACAAACAGACGGTGGCATGCGGCAGCGGCTTTGGATGGACCCGGTGCCCTTGCGCCGCCGTCGCGCCGCATTGCCTGAATGGCTGCAAGAAGTGGTCATGCGTTGCTTGGCCGCGCGCGCACAAGACCGTTACCCGTCCGCAGCGCACCTGGCGTTTGACTTGTCGCACACCGATCAAATTGCGGTGACAGACCGCGGGCGCACCACGCAAGGCACGGGCTTTGGCACCCACTTCAAGCGCTGGCTGCGCGCAGCAGGGATGCAGTACGTGCCCAGCCCACCGCCTGCGCGGCAGATTGAAGAGGTGCCCATCGTCATGGTCGCCGTCCCCCACCGTGATGTGACCGATGCGACGCTGTACTCGCTGCGCGAAGCCGTGGCTCGGTCGTTGGGCTTGCGGCCAGGCGCACAGCTGGCGTGTGTGACCGTGATTTCGCCGAATGAGACGAGTTCTGCCGACACCCAATCCAGTGAAACCACGGTGCACCGCCGGTACCTCACCATGTTGAGACTGTGGGCACAGCCGCTGGATTTGGCGGGCAGGCAGACATCGTTCCATGTGCTGGAGTCGAGCGATGTGGCACAGGCCATCGTCCGTTATGCAGAGGGCAACAACGTGTCCATGATCGTGATGGGCGCGGCCACGCACGGTTTGCAAATGCAGCGTTTTGTGGCCACCGTGCCGATCAAGGTGGCCATGGAGGCCCCGTGCACGGTGATTTTGGTGAAGCAACAATTGCCCTTCATGCAACTGTCTCAATCGGCAACGGCCTGAGTTGGCGGCCCCTCCAAAAGAAAAGGACATTCGCGATGCATCGCTTGGGTTTTAAAGTTTCTTTGGCCATGAATGTCGTGTTGGCGGCGTTTGTCGGCACGATGGTGTTCCAAGGGGTCACGCACGCGCCTGTGCCTTCCAAAGAGGTTGTGTCGAGAGACCTGCAGCCATTGGAAGTCAACCCCGCCTGGATCAAGTCAGGGCAGCCCCGCTTCATGGCCTCAGAAACCTTGGCCATGCCCGCTTACGGCATCAGCACGGGTTTATGGTCGTGTGACGGGCCAGCGGTGTTCGACTGGACGTTTGGCACCGACGAAACCGTGCACATCTTGGACGGCGAAGTCGAAGTGCACTACCTGGGCAACGTGCTGGTGTTGACCGAGGGCGACACGGCCTTCTTCCGCGCCGGAACCAAAGCCGAATGGCGAGTGAAAAAGCGGGTGTTCAAGTCGTTTGTGTTGCAAGACCCGGGTCGGCTGGGACGCCTTTACCGCAAAATCACCGGCGCTTGATCACTGGCGCTTAGTCACTGGCGCTCAGTCTGCCTTCACCCGCCCAGAGGCGATCACGGGCTTCCAGCGCGCGAGTTCGAGGGCAATGTGCTCTGCAAATTTCTCAGGGGTGGTTGGCGTGGCGATGGCACCTTCTCCGCTGAAGCGCGTCTTGATGTCGGTGCTGACCAAAGCCTGATTGACTTGTGCATTGATTTTTTGCACCAGCTCGCGTGGCAACCCAGCGGGCGCAACGATGCCGTACCACTGGTCGGCCTCAAAGCCTTTGTAGCCGGATTCTGCGACCGTGGGCACGTCTGGCAAGGCCTCCATGCGTACCGGAGACGACACCGCCAAGGCCCGAAGTTGACCGGTTTTGATGTGCCCCAGCAGGGCCGGTGCGCCGGTGAACAAGGCTTGAATTTGCCCCCCCAGCAGGTCGCTGGTTGCTGGCACGGTGCCTCGATAAGGGATGTGCAACAGCGATGTGCCGGTCTGCAGCTTGAAATACTCCATCGCCAAGTTCGCCGCACTGCCATTGCCGCCCGAGCCGTAATTCAGCTGGCCGGGTTTGCTTTTGGCCAGGGTCACCAGTTCTTTGATGTTTTTGGCGGGTACCGAGGGGTGCACCACCAACACATTGGGCACCCGCGCCACCCAGGCCACTGGTGTGAAATCCTTGATGGGGTGGTAGGGCAGTTTGGGGTACAGGTTGGGGTTGACCGCCAAAGTACCAATGTGGGCCATCAACAAGGTATAGCCGTCTGACGGGGACTTGGCCGCCTTCTCGGCGCCAATGGCGCCCCCTGCTCCGGGCACGTTGTCGATGACCACGGGCTGACCCCAGGCCTCCGTGAGTTTTTGGCCAATCGCTCGCGCCAGGATGTCCGTTGAACCCCCAGGGGTGAAGGGCACCACCATGCGGATGGGCTTGGCAGGCCAGGCTGCAAGGGACGGACTTTGGGCACTCGGCGTGCCTTGGGCCTGTACACCAGCGCCAAAGACCAGAGCAGAAAACGCAACCACGGCAGGCAGCGCAGCGCGACGGGGTATTGGGGAGGTCACAACACAGTTCATGAACGAAACACTTTCAAAATTTGATGCTCTCGCCGGGCTTAAGCGCCTGCACCTGGATGGCACTTTGGCCCAGGGCTTGTGTGAATTCAGCAGGGGTACCCTTGCCCAAGGGATTGGCGCCATAGTGCATGGGGATGACGGTCTTGGGTTTGATCCATTCTTTGGTTGCAAACGCAGCGTCCACAGGGCCCATGGTGAAGTTGCCGCCAATCGGGGCCAAGAGCACGTCGGGCTTGTAGTAGTCACCGATGAACTTCATGTCGCCAAACAGCCCGGTGTCCCCCATGAGGTAAATCTTGAGGCCGTTTTCCAGTTCGATGATGAAGCCCACGGGTTCGCCGCCCACGTGGGTTTCGTCAGCGCCGCTGACCGGGTTTTTCCACACAAAGACGGAAGAGTGTTCTGCCTTCACCGCGGTGATCTTGATCTGAGGTTGGTCTGCAAATGGCGTGACCGTGCCCCCCTTGTTCATGCGGGGCGCCAGTTCGGGTGGCAGGACTTTGAGCACTGTGAGCGTTTGGTTCAGGTCTCCGGGCGCAAACACCCGTGCCTTGTGCATCAAGGCCAGCGCGGGCGCATCGGCAATGTGGTCACCATGCCCATGGGTCACCAGGATCAAGTCCACTTTGCCCAAGTGGGCCAAATCTTTGTAGGCTGCGGGTGTCAGCGGGTTGGCTTTGAGCCACGGATCGATCACGATGACTTTGCCACTGACCGTGGTCAATTTGAAGGCAGCCTGGCCCAGCCACAGCAGCTCAGCTTGCGGTGTTTGGGCGTTGACTGAGCTTGCTGCGCACAGCAAAGTGGCGATTGCGAGTGTGAGCCAACGGCGGGTGAATGTTGTCATGGCAAGGGCTCCTTCATGGTGTGCCAACATTGTGCATGGCTCAGCCCATCTGCGCGATGGCCTTTTGCACGACCCGTTTGACCATGTCTAACGCCACCTTGTGCGTTTCGGTGGTGGGACGGCGAGCGGACCAAACCAGCGTGAGCGAACTCATCAGCGTGGGGTTGCGGATGGCATGCGTTACCAAGGGGTGGGGCTTGGCAAAGTTGCTCAGCGTGTATTGGGGCAGCACCGCATAACCCAGCCCTTCCTTTACCAGGTCCAAAATGGCGTTCAGCCCGTCGATCTCGAGCACGATGTTGGGTTTGACGCCGATGCGGACCATTTCGGCCTCCAGCAGCAGGCGAAAGGCGTTCGGGCGGCTGGGGATGATCAGGGGCAGATCGGCCAGGTCTTTCAAGGCCACGGTGTCGCCGAGTACCCTGGGGGCTCGGCCAGAGGCTTTCGCTCCAGCATAGACCAGCACCAGGGCTTCTTCGTGCAACACCTGGGCCTCCAGGTCGGGGGAGGGCGGCGGGTTGTAGAGCACGGTCATGTCCAGCCGTCCGGCGCGCAGTCCCTCGTACATCAGCACCGAGAACCCTTCTGTCAGCGTCAACTGGGCCTGGGGCAGCGCAGCCCGAAACGCGTGGGTCAAGGGCACAGTGATCAGCTTGGACAAGCTCGGCGGCAGACCAATCGACACCCGACCAGAGAGGGCCCCGCGGATAGAGCCCAGTTCTTCCTCGGCCAGCGCCACCTGGTGCAAGATGCCGCGCCCGTGCTCTAGCAACACCAAACCGGCCTCTGTCAAGGTGACACCGCGGCCGTTGCGCAGCAAAAACGTTTGCCGGTACTCCACCTCCAGTTGCCGCACATGGCGACTGAGCAAGGGCTGAGCGATGCCCAGCGCCACCGCAGCACGGCTGAAACTGCCCAACTCGGCCACGCGCACGAAAGATTCAATCTGCTTCAGGTCCATGTTCAATGCGCCTCCAAGCGCTCCACAGTCAGTCCACGACGTCTAGCATTGTTTTGCATAGCCAATGTTTTGTTATCTATTATTGTTATATCAGGTAGTTGAAAGCGACAGGTTAAAAAATGGGTTTCATTCCTAGAATTCCGGCCATGTCCAGCCCTACCTCGCCCAGCGCCCACCCCGTCATCCGGGGAATTTCATCCATGGCCACCCGCCAAGTGCTGGCCGATTTGACCGCTGCATTCACGCGCCAAACCGGCATCCAGGTGGCCATCGAATCCGTGGGCGGTGTCGATGCGGCCAAACGGGTGCAAGCTGGTGAGGTGTTTGACGTGGTCATCCTGGGCTCCGACGCCATCGACAAACTCATCGCTGCGGGCCATGCACGTCAAGGCAGCCGGGTCGACCTGGTGCGCTCCGGTGTGGCCGTAGCGGTGCGTGAAGGGGCTGCGTTGCCTGACATCTCGTCTGAAGAAGCCCTGAAGCAAGCGGTATTGAATGCACCGAGCATCAGTTGTTCTACCGGCCCCAGTGGCGTGGCTCTGGCCAAATTGTTTGATGTTTGGGGCATTGCCCCTCAAATCCAAAGCCGCATGGTGCAGGCACCTCCCGGCGTTCCTGTGGGCTCACTTGTTGCCAAAGGTGACGTGGCCCTGGGGTTTCAGCAATTGAGCGAGCTCCTGCATGTGCCGGGCATCGCCATCGTGGGCCCTTTGCCCGATGCTGTCCAAATCACCACCATTTTTGCTGCAGCCGTGCCATCAGGCGTTGACCCTGCGTCGGCGCAAGCTGCAGCCGTGCAGGCCTTGCTGGCCTTCATGGTGTCACCCGAGGCGACCGACGCCAAAATCCGTCAAGGCATGACCCCTGCTTGAGCCTGAATACCGATAAACACAGATCCTAGGAGAACATTTCTATGAGTTTGATCATCGACTGCCACGGCCACTACACCACGGCCCCCAAAGCGCTGGAAACCTGGCGCAATCAGCAAATTGCAGGCATCAAAGACGCTGCCGTGAGCCCCAAAGTCGCTGACCTGAAGATCAGCGACGACGAGCTGCGCGAAACCATCGTGAGCAACCAGCTCAAGCTGATGAAAGAGCGCGGCAGCGACATCACCTTGTTCTCGCCCCGTGCCAGTTTCATGGCGCACCACATCGGCGATTTCAATGTGTCCAGCACCTGGGCGGCGATCTGTAATGAGTTGTGCTACCGCGTCAGCACGCTGTTTCCTGAGCACTTCGTGCCAGTGGCCATGCTGCCGCAGTCCCCTGGTGTTGACCCCGCGACCTGCATTCCCGAGTTGGAAAAATGTGTCAAAGAGTACGGCGCTGTCGGTATCAACCTGAACCCTGATCCGTCCGGCGGCCATTGGACCAGCCCGCCCTTGAGCGACAAGCACTGGTACCCCATTTACGAAAAAATGGTGGAATACGATTTGCCCGCCATGATCCACGTGAGCACCAGCTGCAATGCCTGCTTTCACACCACGGGCGCGCATTACCTGAACGCTGACACCACAGCCTTCATGCAGTGCCTGACCAGCGACTTGTTCAAAGACTTCGCGAGGCTGCGCTTTTTGATTCCCCACGGCGGCGGTGCCGTGCCTTACCACTGGGGGCGTTTCCGTGGTTTGGCCCAAGAGCTGAAAAAGCCCTTGTTGGAAGAGCACCTGCTCAACAACATCTTTTTTGACACCTGCGTCTACCACCAGCCCGGCATCGACCTGCTGAACACGGTGATCCCGGTCAAGAACGTGTTGTTCGCGTCTGAAATGATTGGCGCTGTGCGTGGCATCGATCCACAAACGGGCAACTACTACGACGACACCAAACGCTACATCGAGGCCAGCAAGATCCTGAGCGCTGATGACAAGCACCAAATCTACGAAGGCAACGTGCGTCGCGTGTTCCCGCGCCTCGACACCCTGTTGAAAACCAAAGGACTCTGATCATGTACGAACTCGGTGTGGTTTACCGCAACATCCAACGCGCTGATCGCGCTGCAGCCGATGGTTTGGCCGCTTTGGGCTCTGCGACGGTGCACGAGGCCATGGGCCGCGTCGGTTTGATGAAGCCTTACATGCGTCCGATTTACCCCGGCGCACAAGTTTCTGGCACGGCAGTCACGGTGTTGTTGCACCCTGGTGACAACTGGATGATGCACGTGGTGGCCGAGCAGATTCAGCCCGGTGACATCGTGGTGGCTGCCATCAGTGCGGACAACTGCGACGGCTTCTTTGGCGACTTGCTGGCAACGTCGTTTCAGGCCCGTGGTGCACGGGCATTGGTGATTGATGCCGGTGTGCGTGACATCAAGACACTGAAAGAGATGAACTTCCCCGTGTGGAGCAAGGGCGTCAGTTCCAAAGGCACCATCAAATCCACCTTGGGTTCGGTGAACATCCCCGTGGTGTGTGCTGGCATGATCGTGAACCCAGGTGATGTCATCGTGGCAGACGACGACGGTGTGGTGTGCGTGCCTGCGGCAAAAGCCCAAAAGACGCTGGACGCTGCCCGCGCGCGTGAGGCGCTCGAAGGTGAAAAGCGCGACAAGCTGGCTTCAGGGGTGTTGGGTCTGGACATGTACAACATGCGCGAGCCCTTGGCCAAAGCCGGTTTGAAGTACATCGACTGAACGCCATGCTGCGCAAACCCCTTTGGGCATTCGCCCTGTCTGGTGTGTTGGTGGCAGCCCTGCTGGGCTGCGGCACCACGGTGCAGCCGTCTGGTGCAGTGGCCTCTGTTGCTGCGGGCACCGCCCCGTTGGCGACTGCAGCGGTACGACAGGCCTTGGCGCCGACCGGGGTCTTGCGCATCGGTGTGTACGCGGGCAGCCCGTCGTCCATGGTCCGTCATCCTCAAACCGGTGAGGCCGAAGGCGTGGCGCTCAACCTTGGCCTAGCCCTGTCCAAGCAGCTCGGGGTCCCCGCCAAAGTGGTGGAGTACGAGCGTCTGGCCCTGGTGGTCGATGCGGTCAAAGCAGGTGAGGCTGATTTCACGTTCACCAACGCCAGTGAGGCTCGGGCCAAGGTGGTCAGTTTCACGCCACCGCTCATCCAGCTGGAGCTAGGCTACCTGGTGCCTGTGACGTCCCCCATCACCGATGTGGATGGTGTTGACCGCCCCAGTGTGCGTGTTGGCGTGAGCCAGGGCAGCAGTTCACAGGCCGCGTTGGCCAAGAAATACCAACACGCGACCTTGCAGGCCGCGTCGTCGGTGAAGCAAGCGCAAGACATGCTGCGCCGCGATGAAGTGCAAGCCTTTGCCACCAACAAAGCCATCCTGTTTGAAATGGCCCAGGGTCTGCCCGGTTTCAAGGTTTTGGACGGCCGCTGGGGCCTTGAAAACCTGGCCATCGCGGTGCCCCAAGGGCGAGACGCTGGCATGGACTACCTGCGCCAATTCGCCAAAGACATGCAGGCCAACGGTCAGTTGCAAACCTTTGTCCAAAAAGCCGGTCTGCGCGGCACCACTCGCCCTGACTGATGCATTGCCTTGAATTGACGGAGGTACCCCCTGTGAACTTGAC
>CAZHDP010000034.1:0-16120 GCA_964531605.1 uncultured Burkholderiaceae bacterium
GAAAAGGATTTCAGGGCTGCAAAGTCGGTGCAGCAGGGTGAGGCTCTGGCGGCAAGCGGTCCAGATCGATGGCGGTTTCGGCCATGACTGTAGCAGCGTCACGTGACTGCGCTGCCTGTCCTTGTTGACCACAAGATTGCATGTATTGCCCGAGCCTGCGGCCTCGCGCGACCACATGCTGACCGACCGTCAAACGGGCTTGTTGGTAGGCGGCCAAAGCTTCAGGCGTGGCGCCGTGTGCCGCTATCGCATCGGCCAAAGCCACTGCGTCTTGCATGGCCTTGGTCACGCCCGCGCCCACATGGGGGCGCGCCACAAACGCAGCGTCGCCCATCAGCGCCACACGGCCTTGCACCAACTCTGCCGACACCAAATCGAAGATGGGTTGCAAAAACGGCAAGGCTGTTTTTTCGATCATTTCAGCAAACTGCGGTGCCAGCAGACGCCTGGCGTCAGCACGCATGTCGGACACGTTCAACCAAGACACTTTGTGCGGTGGAATGCCCAAAGGGTGGTGCACGCCATCGGCATCGGTGAGCAAGGCCTGCAAGGCCAACGGTGCCGGCGCAGGTCGGTACCAGACAAAGTTGTAGCCACGGTGACCTGCTTGCGTGCGGTTGCCTGGCCCAGCGACCGGATAACCAATCAATTGCTCGCCAGGTGGCAAGCAAAAGCCGAAGTACCCAAAGGCGGTTGACAAGGTGCGCTGCGACAACAAGGCCTCATCACACACCCCACGCCAGGCCACATACCCCGCGTACTCAGGCTGGATGCGGGGCCACAACTGCGCTCGAACGGCAGAGCGAATGCCGTCTGCCGCGATCAAGATGTCGGCCTCCAGCGCGCCTTCTGTTGTCTGCACCCGCACACCCTCTGGCGTCTGGTCCACGCGGGAAACGGTCATCCCTTGGCGATAGCATGACGACGGCAACCACTGGTGCAGCATCTGGTACAGCCGACTCCAGGAGGTGAGGGTTTGCACCTGCGGCGTTCGGCCCAGCTCGCGGCCTTGGTCATCCAGGGTCACCCGCTCTTGCACTTGCACGCCCAAGTCGTCGTCGGACGACAAGCCGCAACGCCTCAGACCGGCCACCAGCGCAGGCTGAATCACGATGCCTGCGCCACGCCCATCCATGGGCCCGACGGCCTTTTCCAGCACCGTCACGTGGTGGCCAGCGCGGTGCAACAGGTTGGCCACCATCAGCCCCCCTAATGATCCGCCAGCAATGACAATGCGCGCCATCAACCAGCCCTCAGCGTGCCAGCGCCGCCGCTTCTGCAGCAGGGTAATTCAACTCGATCACGACACCATTGGGGTCGTCCAAAAACAACTGGTGCAAACCGATCGATGGCACCGTGCGTTGACGGGCTTCGATGCCCTGAACCGCCAAATGCCCCAACATCGCGGCCAAACCGGTCGCAAAAAAAGCCACATGGTCCACCGCGCCGCTGCCATGCAATGCGCTGACGTCACGGTCACCCAAGTACTGCTTCAACCCCACAGGGTCGTTGGGGTCCATGCCGATGATGTGGACCACCGCGTTGGATGCGTCATTCAAATCACCGGCGTACATCCACAGACCTGGAAACGGAAAATCAGGTCGCGGCCCGACCACCAAACCAATCACGCTTTCATAGAAGCGACGCGTGGCCTCCAAGTCTGTGGTTCTGATCGAAAAGTGATTCAGTTTCAAGCCCATGTCAAAGTCCCTTTGGTCTGAGGTGAAGTCTCGCGGTCAAACCGCTTTGCCCACCGGTGCCAACGCCAAACTGGCGTTGAGATAGCTGCGCACCCGGTCTGCAATGATGGTCTCGTCGTCCAAGGCCGGTGGGTCACCCGGCCCTGTCAGGCCATACACAAAGCTGCGCACGCCGCCATAAAAAATACCGCCGTGCAGCCCCATCAACAGCTCATGCTCACGCGGCGTTGTGCGGGCTCTGCTCAGGCTGCCCCGGTATCGGCGCGTCTCTCGAATCAACCGAGGAAACAAGCGCTCCGACAACATGCCGAAGAAGCGCTCGGTGATGGTGCGGTCCGTCAAACCCGAAAAAATCAAAATCCGCACAAAGTCGCGGGTCAGCACCGTGCGCGCGTAATCCACGTAAAAAAGGGTCAACTTGTCTTCAATCGACGGCTTGCGGTCGTCCAGCAACGCTTCCCACTCCGCCTTCCAACGGCCTTCAAAAATCTCTGCATACACGCGGTCAACCAAAGCCTGTTTGGTTGGGAAATAGTGGTACACCAAGGTGTGGGTCACCCCCACAGCAGAGGCCAACTCCCGCATTTGCGCATCAAACCCGTGCTCGGCAAAAAAAGCGATGGCACCGTCCACGATGTGGCGTTCGCGCTCAGCCACGCTCATGCGCCGACGTGGCGCACCTGAACTGGCCGTCTCAGGGTTTATCCTGGGTTTTTCGCTATTTACCAAAGTGTCAAGCATGCGTAGCATTGTTGAACATCTGGTCAATATGACCATCCGTAGTAACCCGGAAGTGCGGAACCATCGGGCCTCTGCATGTGTGGCACTTCCTTCAATGTGACAAAAAGTAACTCATGGAACTGATCGGCGAAGTGGCAATCAATGCCCCCCGGGAGCAGGTATGGCGTGCACTGAACGATGCCGCGGTCTTGCAAGCGTGCATTCCAGGGTGCGAACAAGTGACCGATGTGTCGCCCACCGAGCGTCAGGTGCGCGTGATGGTCAAGATGGGCCCTGTGCGCGCGCGCTTCAACGGCAAGGTGACGCTGTCCGACGTGCAAGCGCCTGAGCGCTGTTTGATGAAGTTCGAGGGCTCGGGCGGCGCTGCTGGCATGGCCTCTGGCCAATCCCAGGTGGCGCTGTTGGTGAATGGCGATGGCACGCGACTGACCTACACGGTCAAAGCCTCTGTGGGTGGCAAATTGGGGCAAATTGGTGGGCGCATGATGGATGCTTCTGCCAAGCAACTGGCGGATCAATTTTTTGTGGCCCTCCGACAGAAGCTTGAACCCCCATCCGCGTTGGTGCCGATGGATGGCACACAGACCCTGACTGTTGGCATGGCTGATGCAGCCCCCGGTGTGGCGCCACCGCTGACCAGTTTGCCAGGTGCACCTCAACCGCCCTTGCTGACCCACCAGGCCGCCAAACCGGCTTCATCGGCCGAGTTGCAAAACCCCTCCAAACACCCAGAAGTTCAGCGTGTGCTGTGGTTCTTTTTGGGCGTCGCCTCCACGGGTTTCGGTGTGTGGTTGGGCGCGCGTTTGTTTTGATGTTTCAGCCTTCACCCTTCACAGGATGCCCCTATGAAATCTCCTGACTTTGACTACATCAAAGTGCAATCGGTAGACCAAGCGCTGGCCCTGCTGGCCGAGCATGGCGATGACGCCCGCATTCTGGCGGGTGGTCAGACCTTGCTGGCCACCTTGAACATGCGGTTGTCCGAGCCTCGCTTGTTGATCGACATCACGGGTTTGAGCGATTTGCGTCGCATCACGGTGCAAGAGGGTCGCGTGTTCATTGGTGCGCTGGCCACGCACACCGACATCGAATCTTCAGGCCTCATCACTGACCACGCGCCATTGCTGGCCGCTGCGGTTGGGCACATTGCCCACCGCGCCATCCGCAACAGCGGCACCTGGGGGGGTTCTCTGGCCTACGGTGATCCGGCGGCCGAGTGGCCTTGCTGCTTGGCAGCACTGGATGGCGTGATCGTGCTGCAAAGCCCGCGTGGGCAACGGCGTGTGGTGGCCACCGATTTTTTCCAAGACCTGTACACCACCGACTTGCAAGCCGATGAGATCGTGCTGGGAGCAGACTTTCCTGCAGCAACCACTGCGGACTGGTTCGCCTTTGATGAGCTGGCCCGACGCCACGGCGACTATGCGGTGGCAGGCTTGGCGGTTGCGGCCAAGTTCCAAGGCACCACCGCCACGGCGGTACGTTTGTGCTTTCTCGGCGTCGGCAACACCCCTGTGCGGGCACGCCAAACCGAGGCTTTGCTGCAAGGCAAAACACTGGACGCGGCCACCATCACTGCAGCCACGGCCTCGCTCAAGGCCGAGCTGGACCCCATGGCCGACCTGACGCACAGCGCCGAATCCAAACGCCACCTTGCGACCGTGCTTGCAAAGCGACTCTTGACTGCCGCCCACGCCAGTCGAAGTGCGCTGGCGGTTTAACTTTTTTGACAGGAGCAGCTTGTGTCTGACATCCATACCCTGACGCTCAGCGTCAATGGCGAGCAGCAGCAACGCGCGGTGCGCCCTCGCACGCATTTGATCGATTTTTTGCGCCAGGAGTTAGGCCTCAAAGGGTCACACCTCGGTTGCGAGCACGGCGTGTGCGGTGCGTGCACTGTGGAGGTGAATGGGCAAATCGTGCGAGGTTGCCTCACGCTCGCGGTGCAAGCCGAAGGTTGCCAAGTGCGCACCATCGAGGGCTTGAGTGACGACGGTGACGTGCGTGACCTGCAAGACGCGTTTGTGCGACACAACGCCTTGCAATGTGGCTTTTGCACACCCGGCATGGTGATGGCGGCCAAAGAGTTGTTAGAACAAAAGCCAGACGCCACCCGCACCGAAGTGCGCGAATGGATCAGTGGCAACTACTGCCGTTGCACGGGCTACCACGCCATCGTCGACGCCATTTGCGAAACCCTGGCCACCCGCGCTGGACGCGCGGTGCCGACCACCCCCCAGGAGTCAGCATGACCACGCTGCAACACACCCCCTCGCATGCCGGACCCACGGTCGAAGAGCGGCCCGTGACCGGCCACCCAGACCCCGCCCCTTTGCACCAGCTGACCGAAGACCCCCGCTACATCGGTGCCAGCAGTGAGCGGCCCAGCGCACGCCGACTTGTACAAGGCCAAGGGTGCTATGTGGACGACATCGAGCTGCCCCGCATGGCCCATGTGGTGTATTGGCGCAGCCCCGTGGCCCACTGCCGCATCACCCGCATCGATGCCGATGAAGCCCGCGCGATGCCCGGCGTGATCCGGGTCGCTGATGGCCACGACATTGCCGCCGTGTGCAAGCCCTGGGTCGGCACACTGGGCCACATGGTGGGCATGAAATCAGCACCCCAATACCCGCTGGCGGTTGACCGTGCGTGCTGGCAAGGCGAAGCGGTGGTGGCCATCGTGGCCCTGACCCGCGAACAGGCTGAAGACGCGCTGCAAGTGCTCAACGTCGAGTTCGAACGCCTGCCCCCGGTGGTGGACATGGAGACCGCGCTGGACGCTGCCACACCCTTGATCCACCCCGAACTGGGCGACAACCTGTGCTTCAAACGCTCCCTGGACACAGGCGGCGTGGACGAGGCCTTTGCCCAGGCCGATGCCGTGGCTGAAGCCACGTTTGAATTCGGCCGCCACACCGGCGTGACCCTGGAGCCCCGCTGCCAAGTGGCTGACTGGAACCCAGGTGACCAGCGCCTCACGGTGTACCACTCGTTCCAGGCCCCGCACATGATGCAAGACCTGTATGCCCGGCAGTTTGATTTGCCCGAGTCGTCGATCCGCGTGGTCTGCAAAGACGTGGGTGGCTCGTTCGGCATCAAGGTGCACGCTTACCCCGATGACTTTGCCACGGTCGCGTTGTCCATCTTGTGTCGCCGCCCGGTCAAGTACGTGGCGGACCGGCTGGAATCGTTCACCAGCGACATCCACGCACGGCACCACCGCGTCAAGGCCCGCATCGCCGTCAGCAAGGCAGGCGACATCCTCGCGTTCGAGATGAACGACCTCACCGGCATCGGCCCCTACTCGATGTTCCCCCGCACCAGCGCGGTGGAAGGCAACCAGGTGGTGAATTTGGTCGGTGGCCCCTACAAACACAAACAGTACCGCGCCGAACTGAACGTGGTGTTCCAAAACAAAACGCCGACCTGCCAATACCGAGGCGTGGGCCACCCAATTGCCTGCGCCGTGACCGAAGGCTTGGTGGATTTGGCCGCGCGCCAGATCGGCATGGACCCGCTGGCCCTGCGCAAGCGCAACGTGATCCCTGACGATGCCTACCCTGCCACGGGGGCGAGCGGCATCAAGCTGGAAGTGCTGTCGCACGAAGCCTGTCTGCGCAAGATCGAAAAGCTGATGGACTACCCCGCCTTGCTCAAAGAACAGGCCGCGTTGCGTGAGCAAGGCATCTACCGCGGCATTGGCTTTGCCACCCTGATCGAGTTGACCAACCCCAGCGCTGCCTTTTACGGCGTGGGGGGTGCGCGCATCGCATCGCAAGACGGCGCCACGGCCCGGCTGGATCCCTCTGGTGCGGTGGTGGTGCTCAGTGGCGTGGGCGAGCAAGGCCAGGGCACCGAAGGCATCTACCGCCAAATCGCCGCGGACGCGGTAGGCGTGGATTTGGAACGGGTGCGTGTGGTCACCGGCGACACAGAGGTCACGCCCTACGGTGGCGGCACCTGGGCATCGCGGGGTGCAGGTGTGGGTGGCGAGGCCGTGCTGTTGGCCTGCCAAGCCCTGCGCGCCAACATCCTGAAAGTGGCTGCGGTGATCCTGAAGCGTGACGTGGCTGAACTCACCGTGCGACGCGGTCAGGTGGTCGATGCGCAAACGTTGGCACCTGTGTTGCCGTTCAGCGAAATAGGCCGCATCGCCTACTTCCGCTCTGACACCCTGCCCAGTGATTTCACACCCGAGCTGATGGTGACGCGCCATTACGCCCAACGGGACTATCCCTTCATCTTCACCAACGGTGTGCAAGCCTCGTATGTGGAAGTGGACACCGAGACAGGCTTTGTGAAGCTGCTCAAACACTGGGCGGTGGAAGACTGTGGTCGCGTGCTCAACCCCAAGTTGGTGGACGAGCAAATTCGGGGCGCCATCGTGCAAGGCATCGGCGGCGCGCTGCTTGAAGAGTGCCTGTATGACGATGAAGGCCTGATGCGCAACGCCAGCATGGCCGACTACCTGGTGCCCATGAGCGCCGAGATGCCCGACATCGAAGTCGCCCACGTGGAAACAGCCACGCGCAGCAGCCAACTGGGGGCCAAGGGGGCTGGTGAGGCAGGCACGGCAGGTGCACCTGCAGCCGTGGTCAACGCCATCAACGACGCGCTGGCGCCACATCGGGCCCAAGTGTGGTCACAGCCAGTTACACCTGATAAGATTCTTAGAGCACTCGGGCATGTGATGTGACGCACACAGAGCCCGGTCTGATAACAACGATTCGGAGGCGGGTTCTGTGAGACACATCATTGCTTCGGCCATTGTGGGGTTGGCTGCCCTGTCGGTTTTTCCGGGCCTGGCCCTGGCAGCCGACACCATCGTCGTCGGTCGGTCTTTGCCGATGACAGGCCCACTCAAATCCTACGGCGAAGCCAAGCGTGACGGCGCCGATGCGTACATCGAAAAAATCAACAAAAGCGGTGGCATCAATGGCAAAGCCATCTCGTTGATCACCCTTGACGATGAATACCAGCCCCCCAAAACGGTGGCCAACCTGAAACAAATCGCGGAGCAACACGCGCCAACGGCGTTCCTCGGTCTCTTTGGGGTACCCACCATTGCGGCTGCGCTGCCCGTGTTGCCTGAGTTGAAAATACCCACGGTAGGGTTGACCTCTGGCACCAATGCCGTTCGCACGCCACACAACCTGTACGCGTTTCCTGTGCGGGCCAATTACGCCGAAGAGGCGCGCAAATTGGTCACCCACGTGAAGACACTGGGTGTGACCAAAATCAGTGTGATCTACACCGACAACCCGTTCGGCATCAGCGTGAAAGACACCTTGTTGGAAGCCTTCACCAAGGAAGGGTTGACCGCCACCCCCTTCAAGCTTGACCCGGCAGGCGCCACAGCCGCCAAGGTGGTCGGTGAAGCCGTGGCTGGCAACCCCCAAAGTGTGTTCTTGACGATGCTCTCGCAGCCAGCGGTGCCCGTGATCCGGGAGCTGAAAAAAACCACTTCACGTAACCTGCTGTACACCTTTTCACCCGTCGACACGACCGTTGTGCTCAAAGAATTGGGGGCAGGCGCTTCAGGATTGGGCGTCACACAGGTGGTCCCGATCCCGGCGGGTTCTCGGGTCAAGGTGGTGGCTGAATACCTGCAAGCCCTCAAAGAGTTGGGCCGTGGCACCGCCAGCTTCTATGGGCTTGAAGCGTTCATCGAAGCCAAAGTGCTCATCGAAGGCCTGCGCCGTGCGGCCCCTGTCATGACCCCGGCCAACCTGATCAAAGCCCTGGAAACCTTGCGCAATTTCGACGCTGGGGACTACTACGTCAGCTACCGCCCCGGTGACCATGCGGGCAGCAGTTTTGTGGAAATCGACGTCATCGACTCCTCGGGCGTGGTTCGCCGGTAACCGTGTTTTACCCTGGTATTGTTAAATTTGCTTACAAATAAGCGTTATCAGGGCTATCATTTGATGTTGATGCAATGGTCGCCACCCTTGTGGTCGGCACCCAGGATCTTGGTTTGCCATTGCCGTTGACCCCACACCTCTTCTCGACCTTGCCCGCTGACTGCGCTCATGAAAACCCTCGCCTCTACTTTGGCACAGACGCTCAGTCGAACGCTGACGCGCCTGCGGTTTGGGCGCACGCCTGAGGTCCCCAGCAAGCTGCCAGCGGGACCCGAGAACATGCTGCTGGCAGCCAGCGTGTTCACCCATGCCAGAGAAGGCATCATGATCACAGACGCCCGCGCCAACATCGTGGAAGTGAACGAGGCCTTCACCCGGATCACCGGGTATGAGCGTTCCGAGGTGTTGGGCCTCAACCCTCGATTGCTGCAATCTGGTGTCCAGTCTGGCAACTTTTACGCCACGCTCTGGAAAACATTGCAGCAAGTCGGACACTGGCGCGGTGAAGTCTGGAACCGCCGCAAAAATGGCGACATTTACGCACAGTCGCTGACGATCACCGCCGTGCGCGACGTGGCAGGTCAGTTGCAAAACTACCTGGCCCTGTTCAATGACATCACGACCGTCAAAAAACAGCAAAAGCAGCTTGAACACATCGCCCATTACGATGCGCTGACCGACTTGCCCAACCGGGTGTTGCTGGCCGACCGCTTGCTGCATGCGATGGCGCAAAGCCAGCGCCGCAACCAATCCCTGGCCGTGGTCTACCTGGACCTTGACGGCTTCAAGGCCGTCAATGACCAACATGGGCACGATGTGGGTGACCAGCTCTTGGTGCGCCTGTCTCAGCGCATGCTCAAGGCGCTGCGCGATGGCGACACCCTGGCGCGCATCGGTGGTGACGAGTTCGTGGGCGTGTTGGTTGACTTGAAGCAACCCAACGACTGCGACCCGGTGGTCGCCCGCCTGCTGCAGGCCTGTGCCGAACCTGTGTTGATCGGGGACCTGGCGCTTCGGGTGTCGGTCAGCATCGGCGTGACGATTTACCCGCAGGACGGGGTGGACGCAGACCAACTGATGCGGCACGCAGACCAGGCCATGTACCAGGCCAAACGCACCGGCAAAAACCGCTACCACCTGTTTGACGCGCAGCAAGAATGCGCCTTGCAGGCCCATCGGGAAAAGCTTGACCGCATCCGGCAAGCCTTGCGAAACAACGAGTTTGTGCTTTACTACCAGCCCAAGGCCAACATGAAAACCGGTGCGGTGAAAAGTGTTGAAGCCTTGATCCGCTGGCAACACCCGGAAGACGGCTTGCTGTGCCCGAGCGCCTTTTTGCCCTACATCGAAGAGCACCCCCTGAGCGTGGAGCTGGGGGAATGGGTGATCCACCAAGCGCTGGCACAGGCCACGGCATGGCGCAAAGCAGGGTTGTCCATGGGCGTCAGCGTCAACATTGGCGTGCTGCAACTGCTGCGGGCCAACTTCGCGCAACGGCTGGCCTCTATCCTGGCACATTACCCCTTGGTGGAACCCCACACCTTGGAGCTGGACGTGCGCGAGGTCACCCGCATCAAAGACCTGGGCCAAATGACCACCCTCACACAGGCCTGCCATCAGCTGGGTGTGGGCATCTCGTTGGACAACTTCGGCACGGGCTTTTTCTCCCTCAGCCACCTCAAGGCCTTGCCAGGCGGCGCGCTGAAAATCGACCGCAGTTTTGTGCGGGACATGCTGCAAAACGGCGACGACTTGGCCATCGTCAAAAGCGTGATCGGCCTTGCGGCTGCATTCCAGCGCGAAGTGATTGCAGAAGGCGTGGAAACCGTCTCTCACGGTGAAATGCTGCTCAGTTTGGGGTGTGACCTGGCGCAAGGCTACGGCATCTCGCACCCCATGCCTGCAGAGGCCCTGCCAGGCTGGCTGGCCGATTGGCGACCTGCCTCCACCTGGGTGAACTGAGGTCTCCCGGCAAGGTCCCGCTGGCCCTGCAGTCGGGTCGGTACACGATAGACGCTATCAATCCTTTAGTTAAGTTCAATTGGCCAAATTAATAGTTAATCTCTAACATTCAGTCTGTACCGATTGATTTTTTCAATGTTTAACTTTCGAAGGAACGCCACATGAACACGACACAGCGCCCCGACATCAAGACGTTTGCCAACCTTGAAGCGGCCTTTGCGGGTGAGTCTATGGCCCACATCAAGTACCGCTACTTCGCCAAATTGGCCCGTGAAGCCGGGGACGAGGCCACGGCGCGGGCGTTTGAAGACACCGCCGACCAAGAGGTCATGCACGCCTTTGGCCACCTGGATTTGCTGTACCCCAAAGCCACCATGACCCCGGCCAAAGCGTTGCAGATCGCGATCGAGGGTGAAACCTACGAGTACACCGAGATGTACCCCAAGTTCCGCCAAACCGCGCAAGAAGAAGGCAACGCCGCTGCAGTCGCCGAGATGGACGAACAAATCGAAGAGTCCAAAGTGCACGCTGCGCAGTTCAAGGCCACGCTGGAAAAGGCCCAAAAGCGTTTTGCTGCATTGGCCAAGGTCGAAGAACGGCACGCCAAGCACTACCAGGCCCAGTTGGCCAAGCTCGGCGCTTGAGCCTGCCGCCAATTGCTCTTATTTCAATAGCGAACTAATTAACAAACACCTGCCGAAACGGCTTATTTTTTGAAAGACTTGACCATGAACACCTACCTCTGCATCGTGTGTGGCTTTGTGTACGACGAGGCCGCTGGCCGCCCTGAGGACGGCATCGCGCCCGGCACCCGCTGGGCCGATGTGCCTGACGACTGGGCCTGCCCTGACTGCGGTGTGGCCAAAGCCGACTTCGAAATCGTCGCCCTCTGAGCTCAGACCGGCAACGGCACACCACACAGTTGCTGCACCAGGCCGAGCGCGTCGGCGGGCAAAGCGTTGCCGCGCCACACCACATGCTGGTCCGCACGGCACAGCACCAGGGCGTGGGTGTAGGCCTCTGGCAAGGCCAGCTCTGCGGGCAAGTCCAACACCGTCAGCGGCATGCCCCGGTCACTGGCGGCACGCAGCAGCGGCGCCACGTCCAGGGCCGGGTTCAGCCGCAGCAGGGTGTAGGCTGGCCCGAACGCGTCATAGAGTGAACGGCCTGGGGCCAACCACACGTGAGGCGCTCGACAACCGGGCACGGTCGACGGCGTGAAGCTGCCCATGCTGTAGTCAGGCGGTGACTGGGTCGGGTCGGCCACGATGATGGGCGAGCCGGTGTAGTAGTAGCCAAAATTCAGGCCTGCACAACAAAACTGCTGCACATTCAGGTCATAGGCTTCAGCGCCTACACGGGCACGCGCTGCAGCCCCTGCGGGTGTGTCGTCTTCGATCTCGGCGGGCACGGCCCCCCGGGCGCGGATCATTTTTTGGGCATGGTCCATGGCGAAATGCGAGACCTGTGCGGTGATCGGTTGGCGCTCGGCCTCGTAAGCATCGAGGATGGCTTCGTCAGCCCAGCCTTGGCAGCGTGCGGCCAACAACCACGCCAGATTGAGGGCATCGGCAATGCCTGCGTTCATGCCATAGCCAGCGTAGGGCACCCACAAATGGGCGGCATCGCCCGCAATGAACACACGGCCCTCTCGAAAGCGATTGGCCACCAAGCGGCGACCCACCCAGTCTTCTTTGGTAATCACCTCGTAGTCAAAGTCGGGGCCCACGCCCAAGATCTGGCGTATCGACCAGTCCCGGTCGACCGAATCAAACTCGGGTTCGCTGGGGTTCAAATGGTTGTGCACCAGCCAAGTCTCTTGCCCGTCGATGGCAAACACCGTGCCGCAGCGGCGTGGGTTCACGGCGTAACACGACCAAGCAGGCTCGCCCGGCACCAGGTCACGCAAGCCCGGTGCGCGAATGTAGGTGGACTGCACCCGCTGGATCACGGCCGTGCCTTCAAGGTGCGCCCCGATCTGTTTGCGCACGTTGGAAGCGCCCCCATCGCAGCCCACCATGTAGCGCGCACGCACCGTGGTGCTGTGACCCTCGTCCAGGTTCAAGGCCGTGGCCGTGACCCCATCAGCATCTTGTGTGAAGCCAGTGATCTGCGTGCGGTTGAGCAAAGTCACGCCGTCCAACGCGGCGGTGTGCTCCAGCAGGATGGGCTCCAGGTACAGCTGGTTGATGCGGTGGGGCGGCTCTGGCGTGGGCCACCAGCCATCAGGCCCATCGGTGGCGGTGTAGCGATCACGTCGGCAGGGGATGGGGATGCGGGTGAGCTCAACGCCTGTCACGCTGGTGCGGAACACCACATCGTTGGGGTAGTCTTCGGGCAGACCCGCCTGGCGCAACTTGTGGGCCACGCCCAAGCGGCGAAACTGCTCCATGGTGCGCGCGGCCACGTGGTTGCACTTCACGTTGGGTGGCTCTTTGTAGCGGCGGATTTCGGCCACGGTGACGCGCAAGCCACGTCCGGCCAAGTCCATCGCCAAGGTGAGCCCGACCGGCCCAGCGCCGACGATCAACACATCGGTGGTGTGAGTTGCCATGGTGTCAATCCACTTTGATGTTGGCGGCCTTGATGACCTTGGCCCATTTTTGGGTCTCGGCTTTGATGTACGCGTCAAAGCCCTCCACCGAGCCAGGCGCGGGCTCGACACCCAGGTTGCGCATGGCCGATTTGATGGCCTCGTCACCCAAGGCTGCCGTGATTTCGGCGTTCAAACGCGCGATCACAGCGGGCGGGGTGCCCGCTGGCGCCACCACGCCAAACCAACCGGTAGAGTCATAGCCAGCCAACCCCGCTTCGGCCACGGTGGGCACCTCAGGCAACATCGGCAAGCGCTGTGGGCTGGTGACGCCATAGGCCACCAATTTGCCCGCCTTGATGTGCTGCAGTGCGGCGGGCAAATCCACCACGGCCAACGGCACCTGCCCGGACAACGCATCCAACGCCGCTGGGCCTGAGCCACGGTAAGGCACCTCGACCCATTTGACATCGGCCATTTGCCCAAACAGCGATGCCGACAGGTGCATGGCCGTGCCATTGCCGCCATGCCCAATCGACCATTTTCCGGGCTGCGCCTTGAGCAAGGCGATCAATTCGCGTTGGGTTTTCGCAGGGACTGAAGGGTTGCCCACGATCACAAACGGAATGGCGGCCAACATGCTCACGGGCACCAGGTCTTTGGCAGGGTCAAAAGGCATTTGGGCATAGAGGCTGACATTGGCGGCCAGTGCGCCTGCGGCCCCCACCCCCAAGGTGTAACCGTCTGCGGGCGCCTTGGCCACCACCGTGAGGCCGATGTTGCCGCCAGCACCGGGCCGGTTGTCCACCACCACCTGCTGGCCCAATTTGTCGGTCAAGCGTGGCACCAGCATGCGAACCACGGCATCGGCGCTGCCCCCCGGAGGAAAGGTCACCACGACCCGCACAGGTTTGGTCGGGTAATCCAACTTTTGCGCCTGCACAGGGGCGACACACGCCGCCGCAAAGGCCAAGGCACAAGCAACTGCAAAGCGTTTCATGGTTGTCTCCAGACCCATGCAACAGCGGGTCATGTGAAAAGAAGTTATCACACGCCCTGCCAACAAGCTGACAAGCCGGTGACGCGTTGAAGGCAGAGCGCTCAGTCGTAACGCTGCGTGAAAATCACATCCAGCGTGTTGTCTTCGCCCGCTTTGGCCCGCAAGGTCAGTCGCCGTGACAGTTCATAGAGGATGGACACGGTGCCCACCGAGCTGGTCAGGCTTTGGCCATAGACCAGGTACAGCCTGCTGGACAAGCGCTTGCCCAAACTGACGGCCGCACTGCTCACGGTGCCATTGGCATTGACGCCGCCGCTGCGGTACGAGACGTCATCGAGCCCCAAGCTGCTGGCCAAGCCCCCTTGCAGGGCGTTGCCAGGTTTGCCCAACAAAGACATCGCGGCTTGCTGCAAGATGGCGGCCTCTCCCCCCGGCCCTGAAGCAGACCGCCCCAGCACCACCCATGACAGCTTCTCTGCATCGGGCAGCTCCGGCTCGGCGTAGAGGCGCACGTTGGGCAGCTGTGCCGTGCCCGTCACCTGCACGCCTACGCGCTGGGTGATGTTCGGCCGAATGGCCAAAATGTCCAGGCTCGGGTTGTCGTAGGGACCGGCGAAACGCAGCACCCCGGTTTCCACATTCAAATTGACGCCATAAGCGCGGTAAGTGCCACTGGTGCTTCGCACCTCGCCTTGCACACGGGGCGCAGGCTGCTCGCGGGTGCTGCGGACTTGCAAGGTGCCCTCCAACCGGGCTTTGAGGCCATGGCCTTGCACCGCAAAATTGTTGCCCAGGTCCAGGTCGAGCAACACGTCAGGCACCACTTGACCCACAGGCACTGTCGGCGGGGCCGCCTGCCGGCCTCGCACCACGACGTCATCACCCAGGCTGGGGGTCAGTTCATCAGGCAGCGTGATGGACGCCTGATCGGCTTTGAGCTTGCCGCGCAATTGCAACTGCGCGCCGATGAGCTGCGCCTGGGCTTGACCCGACACCACCAAGCGTTGGTCTGCCCGGCTGGACACCCGCAGCCGCTCTGCTGTCACCTGCATTTCAATGCGGGGAATGCGCCGCCGCACGGGAACATTCGCCGCCTCGCGCACCCATTGCGCTGACCCTGTGGCTTGAAGTTGCCCCCCCACCTTGGCGCCCCCTGCGCCTTCCAGCGCAAACCGCTCGATGACGATGTTGTCGCCCGCCAAAGTGGCACGCAACTGCCCATTCAAAAACTCGATCCCATTCACCACAGAGCGCAACGCCAATTGGTCGGCCTGCAATTCCCCGTGCCACAGTGGCGCGCTGCGCGTGCCGCTGAGGGTGGCCTGCGCCGCCAACGTGCCCTGCATGCGCCAGCCGGGAGGGGCCAGCAAAGACCACGCGCCAATTTGCGGCAAGCGCGCTTGCAACGATCCCTGCACAGCGGCATCGGCTGGCCAAGACCACGCGTCAGACACCACCTGCAAATCGGTGCTGGCTTGCGCATTCACCGTCCCGGCCTTGTCTGACACCCAACGCAACTGGGACTGCAACCGCACCCCCGGTTTGCCGGTTTGGCTTTGCGCCACGACGCGCAGCGAGGCATCGCGCAGCCCGGCAGGCACGTTTTGTACCCCAGCGCCCGAGCCGTCGTCCACACTCAAGCGCAAGTCACCGCTGCGGCGCTGTAGACCGGCGTTCATGCGCACGGGCACACGTGCGTCCCGCGGCCAGTGCACGTCCCAATCGCCTTCAAAGCGCAATTGCCCCCCTAAACCCAAATCCGCCAAGGGCTGAGTGCCCGGGCCCGCCAGCCAGTCCACCCAAGCCAATGAAAACGGCGACAGCGTGCCCTGGGTCCGCAGACCTTGGTCGTCCCAGCGCAGCTGCCGCCAATCCAGCGTCACCGACTCCCCCTGGGGCGCGGGGTACTCCGGCAGGTCTTGAGGGGTGATGGTCAAGGTGCCCGTTTGGACATCCACGTCACGGCCCATCCATTGCCCGACCCACGGCGATGTGGGCGGTGAGGCCAAGCGCACGGCCAAATGGCGGGCTCGGTCTTCCAGTTGCGCTTCAAAACGCGACACTGTTGCACGCCCACGCTGCCCGAACGCCGCGTCTTCACCCAAAGAGATCACCGCCTGGGTGTCCAGCCGACCACGCATCAAGGCCTGCTCCCACGCCCCTTGTGCCTGCACCGCCACAGCCGACCAAGGACCTTTGGCGCTGACCTGCCACTGGCTCAGGCGCATCGGGTCTGGGCGACTCGCCGTGCCCTCTTGCGGGGCTTGCAACTGCGCTTGGGGCACCGACAGTTGAAAGCTGCCGCCCGCCCCGTTGG
>CAZHDP010000035.1:0-1417 GCA_964531605.1 uncultured Burkholderiaceae bacterium
GGTGGATAAGGAAAATAGCGCCCTATTATATCGCCAGAAGTCCAGCTGGGTGATGCTGTGACCACTTTAGGCTCTGCAAGCGCACCTTCATTCCCACTGTTTGTTGCGATCAGACGAGCAACCAAAGTTGCCAATTCACTTTTCCCACACCCAGGTGGACCAGTCAGAATAAGGTGTCGACCAAGATTCAGAGAAGCACATACGGTTTGATAAACATTCCATGAAAAATATAAATTATCTGTTTCAGCAATTTCTTTTAATTTAAATGGAGACAGATCAACTGGACGTGCAGGATTGAGGTTGTATTCATCTGGTTGAATTAAATCCAGCAATGTTGCAGGATTGCCAGATTGAATTTTATTGTCTTCAATAATATCAAAAAAAGTATCTGGATCAAAAGTTGCAAAAACAATCCAATCAATCGCTCGAGCAATCAATGTGCAAGCATGAATATTGGAAATATATTTTAAATGTGTAGTTTCTAATGGCAAATTTAAAGAATATTCAGTACTATCATTGTCTTTCAAATCAATATTAAATTTCCTGTCTTTTAATGATATTCTTATATTTTTTAGAGCGCCTTCAAATTGCAGGTTCGTTTTATCATTATTTGCATACCATTTTTTAACGTACTTGGATAAATCTGGAACTTCTTTTGTTCCCCAGTCTAAGATATTTTCTTGACTTCGCCAAGTGACTTGAAGTGTGTTTTGATCGCCCTCGCCAGGTTCAAGGAGTTGACTCACATTGTATTTAACTTTGGAGCCAGAAAATGGTAGGCTTAGTCGAATAACAAGTGGTGAAAATTTGAAATTTTGTACATCAATCAGAGTTTTGTTATAGCTATAAATATCAAAATTTACGTTAACTGTTTGCTTTTTTTCATTTAAGATAAATTCAATTGGAATGTTGGAAATATTGCCTTTTTTTGTCTCTATAAATTTTCCGAGATGAATTTTAATTTCTTTATTAATAATTTTAATTGTTGCTACTGGCTTTCCTTCATTGTTTTGTTGAATATATTTAAAAGCTTCAATTAGCTGCAATCGATAATCTAGAGTTAATTTGTTCCACTGATTTTTAAGTTCAACTTCGTTTGCATTTGATGTGTTGTGAATTTCAGAAATTAAATTGGTTGATGATGTTTTGATGTCGGTCATAAGGTTTGATTTCTAGTTGACAAATATATATGTTTATATTTGATCTATAATTTGTGTTATCGTTTGATTTAAGATTTTATTGAATTTAAATATTTGAATCAAAATAAAATATCAAAAACTTTGACAATTTACTCAGACACCATAGGGATCAAAAAATTAAACGATCTCCCTCAAAACAATTGTCTTGCAACAATACTGCGGGAGGCGCCGGGCGGACTACTGACTGGAAAAGGAAGAAAGTTTCATTCGGTATACGA
>CAZHDP010000035.1:1427-16083 GCA_964531605.1 uncultured Burkholderiaceae bacterium
CGAAAGCATTGACAAGGTCGTCGCCTATTTCAGTGTCTTGTCAATCGGCGAACAACGAAGACACTCCAATTACTATCGCTCAAGCGTCTGAATGTGCCCAGCCCTCGGGCCTTCGTCAATGTAAAAAATCACATACGTTTGTAAGCGGGCATTCGCTGCGAGGTCAGTGGCGCGCGGCCTGTGCCAAAGAGCAATTGTGTTGCCGAAATTCATCTGAGCAAGATCAACTGCGGAGCAGCTTCTTCGCCAGTCCAGACAAAAGCGTTTTGCTCCAGGCGTAAACCAAGCTCCTTGGCCGACGCGAGAGACAGCCCAAATATTAAAAAACTTTCTTCGCCAGGCCATGCATTAGACGGATGTTGGCCAACGCCCGCCACGAACTTGAAACCACGTCTGTCCAACTCATTGGCAAGATCGTTATGGCGGGTTGTGTTCTCGTCGTCATCCAAAGACAGGCTGTGCGGGTTGCAGGCCGTGAGGAAGGCGCAGCAATTGACATTCTCACGCTTGTAAGCATCAAGCAGATCAGCGCTGACTTGCCCAATGCGAAGCGTGAATACGCTCTCACCGTGGACAAGGTACTCCGTCTCGATGTAAGCCTGCAGGGTGCTTTGGTCTATGTCCGACTCAGTAACCATGAACGCTGTTTCCGTGTGGTTCAAAACAACAGCGAGGATACGCGAAGGCAGATCTGATCACCCCTCACCTTGAGCCAACAGCAACTCCATCAACGCCGCCGCCGCGCGGTTCGGCGGTCGGTCTTTGCGCAGGATGCTGCCGAAGGCTTCGAGGTGGTGGCTCAGGGTGTAGGGCACGATGGCCAGCAGGCCGTGTTGCTCGTAGCGTGACGCGATGGACTGCGGGATCACGGCGACCATGTCGGTCTGGGCGATCAGGTTGGTGGTGGTCAGGATCGACGCGGTTTCGATCAGGCCTTTGGGCAGGCGGGCCAAGTGTGTTTTGAACTCTTGCTCCACCACGTCGCGCATCGGACTGCCCTGGGGCTGCAGTATCCAGGGGTAGTCCAACAAGGCCGCAAACTTCACACGGCGTTGGCGGGTCAGCGGATGGCCCTGGGCCACGATGACCGACAAGGGCTCTTGGGCGATGGGTGAAAACAGGTAGTCATCGGGCGTGGTGCTGGTCACACGGCCGATCACCAAATCAAGCGCTCCTTCTTGCAACAACTCCAACAACCGGTCGCTGGTGGCCACGGTGATTTCCACCGAGAGCAAGGGGTATTGGGCTTTGAGGCGGATCAAGGCCTGGGTCAAAAACGCGGGTGACGCGGCCATGATGCTGCCGATGAAGAGCTTGCCCGCGCTGCCTTGGCGCAGGGCTTTGAGTTCGCGGCTCAGCGCGCTGATGGTGCCTTGCATGCCGTGAAAGTGCGCCAGCACGCACTGGCCAGCATCGTTCAATTGCAGGCCACGACCCACGCGGTCAAACAGCGTCTGGCCCAGCGCATCTTCCAGCTCATGCAGCATTTTGGTGGCGGCCGGTTGCGTCATGCCCAGGGTGGCAGAGGCCGCGTGCAGCGTGCCCAGTTCTTCAATCGCCAGCAACAACGCGACTTGCCGCATGCGCAAGCGGTTCAGCAGTTGGTTGGGTGCAGGGGTGTCTGTGGTCATGGCAAATGTCGCTTCAAAACGAGGCAGTGCAAGGTGTTTTCAGGCGGGTTTTGAATGATAACCATTGGTTATCAATTCATAGATATCTTTCAATATACAGCGTCTGTTTGGATCCCTACCATCGCGTCATAACAACCTCACACCGCATTGCGGGTCCGGAGACAAACATGAAGCCAGGCTGGGTCTTGGTGCTGCTCGTCAGCACGTTGGTGTCGCTTGCACACGCGCAAGATTGGCCGACCAAGCCTGTCAAAATTTTGGTGGGGTCTGCTCCGGGTGGTGGCACCGACGCCATGGCCCGTGCGGTGGCAGACCGCTTGGGCCCCTTGCTCAAGCAAGCGGTGGTGGTCGAGAACAAACCTGGTGCGTCCAACACGCTGGCGGCAGACGTCACTGCTAAGTCCACCGATGGCCACACGCTGTTGATGGGCGTCTCTACAGCGCATGCGATTGCCCCCCATTTGCTCAAGTTGGGGTACGACAGCAACAAAGACCTGGTGCCTGTCGCCTTCGTCGGTGCGGTGCCCAATGTGTTGGTGGTGTCGAACGCCTTGGGGGTATCGGACGTGGCTTCCCTGGTCAAGCAGGCCAAAGCGCGGCCCGGGCAATTGAACTACGCCACCAGTGGGGCTGGCAGTACGCAGCACATTGCGGCTGAGTTGTTCAAGGAAGCCACAGGCGCGTTCATCACGCACATCCCCTACCGCGGCAGTGGCCCAGCGCTGGTGGACTTGATCGGCGGGCAAGTGCAAATGAGCTTTGACACCATGCCCTCGGTGCTGGGGCAAATCAAGGCCGGAAAGATCAAGGCCTTGGCGGTGGCCTCGGCCAAACGCAATGCACAGTTGCCCGATGTGCCCACCTTGGCAGAGGCCGGTGTGAAGGGCGTGGAGATGAGTGCGTGGTACGGCATCTACATGCCCGCCGCCACGCCCAAGGCCGTGCAAGACCGTGTGCTGGTCGAAGTGAACAAGGTGCTGGCCATGCCCGAGACGCTGGCCCGCCTGGACGGCATCGGTGCCGAGGTCACACCGATGACGCAAGCGCGGTTTGCAGCGTTTCACCAAGCTGAATACCAGCGCTTTGGCGAGCTGATTGCCCGCAAGCACATCAAGCTGGATTGAGCATCATGCAGCCCGATTTGCGCGAAGCACGCCAACGCTTCTTGCACACGCAAGACGAGGCAGACTTGCCCATCGTGGACGCGCACCATCACTTCTGGGCGGTACCGCAAAACCCCCATCTGTGGCTGACGCGCCTGCCGCGCATCCCGTTTCGGTATGGCGACTACGAGGCGATTTGCAAAGACTTCTTGCCGCCCGATTACAGCCAAGCACGCGGCCGCCACCAAGTCATGCGCCATGTGGTGATGGAGGGCGAATGGGACCCGATGGACCCCGTGGGCGAGGCCGTGTGGATGCACGGCTTGGCCGAGCGCACCGGTGTTCCCCATGCGCTGGCCGCCCAAATTTGGTTAGACCGCGATGACGTGGATGCGGTGTTGCTGCGCTACCGGCAAGCGCCGTTGGCAGGCTTTGTAAAGAGTGTGCGGCACAAGCCCCGCAGTGTGCCGCGCGAGCAGCACACCGCCAGCTACGCGGCCCCTGGCAGCATGCGCTGCCCAAAGTGGCGTGAGGGCTATGCCAAGCTGGCCGCCACCGGCCTCATGTTTGAGTTGCAAGTGCCCTGGTGGCACATGGACGAGGCGGTGGCGCTGGCCCGCGACTTCCCCCACATGACGGTCATCGTGAACCACGCGGGCATGCCCGGGGTGCGTGATGCCGACACACTGGCGCATTGGGCACGCGCGATGGACCGCTTGTCAACCTGCGACAACGTGGTGGTCAAACTCTCAGGCTTGGGCGTCACCGGTGGCACCTGGACCACCGCGGCGCAGCAGCCGGTGGTGGACGCCTTGCTGGCGAGCTTTGGCCCCACGCGCTGCATGTTCGCCAGCAACTATCCGGTCGATGCCTTGGTGGCCAGCCTGGACACGATCTGGCAAGGCTTCAAAACACTGACCCGCCACCTCAGTGCACCGCAACGCTTGGCGCTGTTTTGCGACAACGCCACCCGTGTGTATCGCTTGACCTGATATCAAAACAACCTCAACTGGAGACACGCATGTTCAACCCTTCCAAACTGGTCCTTGCCGCCCTCGCTCTGGGCTTTTGCGCTCTATCGAGCGCGCAAGACATCAAAGCCAAGCTGGGCACCAGCCTGCCCGAAAGCCACCCGCAAACCATCGGTGCACGCAAGTTCGCAGAGCTGGCCGACAAAAAGAGCAACGGTCGCATCAAGATCACCGTTTACCCCGGCGCGCAGCTGGGCAGCGACCAGCAAATGCAAGCTGCCCTGCGTGGTGGCACGCAAGAGTTCACCGTGCCCTCCACTGCCACCTTGGCCAACCTGGTCAAAGAGTTTGGCGTGATCGGTTTGCCGTTCTCTTTCGCCAATGAAAAGCAGGCCGATGCGGTGTTAGACGGCCCCTTTGGTCAGAGCCTGTTGGCCAAGTTGCCCGAGAAGGACTTGATTGGCTTGAACTTCTGGGAAAACGGTTTTCGCAACTTCACCAACAGCAAGCGCCCCATCGTCAAGGCTGAGGACCTGGCGGGCCTGAAGGTGCGCACCATGCAAAACAACCTGTACATCGACCTCTTCAACGGCCTCGGTGCCAACGCCGTACCCATGCCAGTGAACGAGCTGTTCACCGCCCTGGAAACCAAGGCGGTTGACGCGCAAGAAAACCCGTTCACTGTGGTGCACGCGCAGAAGTTTTACGACGTGCAGAAGTACCTGTCCACCACCGGCCACGCTTACGACGCGCTGGTGTTGATCGCCTCCAAGAAATTCTGGGACGGCCTCAAAGCCGACGACCGCAGCCTGCTCCAAGCGGCCGCCGCAGAAGCCACCTTGTTTGAGCGCCAAACCAGCCGTGAACTGAACACCAAGATGCGCGCAGAGCTGGTCAAGCTCGGCATGCAGGTGAACGACGTGTCGGACGCCGAGCGTCAACACATGCGCGACAAGTTGGCGCCCGTGATTGCCAAACACCAGGCGGTGGTGGGTGAAGAGACCACCAAGGCCTTTTTTGCTGCCATTGCCAAAGCGCCCAAGTGAGGCCCACCATGGTTCCTCGTTTTGCGATGCGCTTCATTGAGTGGGTCTTGATCGGCTTGTTGGGCGTGATGGTGGTGTTGGTGTTTGGCAATGTGGTGCTGCGCTACGGCTTCAACTCTGGCTTGGTGTTTTCTGAAGAGGTGTCGCGCTTCGTGTTCATGTGGCTCACGTTGCTGGGCGCACTGGTGGCCATGCACGATGGCGCTCACTTGGGGATGAACAGCGTGATCGCTGCCCTGCCCGTTTGGGGGCAGCGCATTTTTCGCTTCACCTCAGACAGCCTGATGCTGGTCTGCTGTGCCCTGCTGGGGCATGGCACGTGGCGCCAAGTGGTGCTGGCCATGGACGATCACGCGCCAGTGACGGGCATCTCGATGGGTTTGATTTTTTCTGGCCTTTTGGTCTGCGCGGGGGGCATGGGTCTGATGCTGATCGCATCGCTATGGCGTCAGCTTACTGGCCAGATGCCAGCGGAAGAACTCGCAGCCAGCCATGCTGCACAGGTGGAATAGGGGCACACAATGACAATTCTTGTGTTCGTTTCATCGCTGCTGGCGGCCATGGTGCTGGGCATGCCCATCGCCTTTGCGTTGCTGGTATGCGGCGTGTGCCTGATGCTTTTCATGGGCAACTTTGACACGCAAATCCTCGCGCAAAACTTGCTCGAAGGGGTCAACAACTACCCGCTGATGGCGGTACCTTTTTTCATGTTCGCCGGGGAGTTGATGAACGCGGGCGGCATCTCGCAGCGCATCATAGGCATGGCCGAAGCGCTGGTGGGTCATGTCCGTGGCGGCTTGGGCTATGTGGCCATTTTGGCGGCGCTGGTGATGGCGAGCATTTCTGGCTCAGCCGTGGCTGACACGGCCGCATTGGCGGCGGTGTTGATCCCGCTCATGCGCAAGGCCGGGTATGACATTCCCCGTTCCAGCGGCTTGATTGCGGCGGGCGGCATCATCGCGCCCATCATTCCGCCGTCGATCCCGTTCGTGATCTTTGGTGTCGCCGCACAAATCTCGATCACCAAGCTGTTCTTGGCCGGCATCGTGCCAGGGCTCATGATGGGCTTGGCGCTGTGGGTCACGTGGTGGTTGTGTGCTCCCAAGTCCACGCCTTCCGTGGTTTTGCGCCCATTTCAATGGGCACGTTTGCGGCATGCGGTGCGTGACGGCTTGTGGGCCTTGGCCTTGCCCGTGGTCATCATCGGCGGCATGAAAGCTGGTGTGTTCACGCCGACCGAGGCGGCGGTGGTGGCAGCGGTGTATTCCTTGTTGGTGGGACTCTTCGTGTACCGCGAAATGAAGCTGCCGGACCTGCCCAAACTGATGCTGGCTGCGGCCAAAACGTCCAGTGTGGTGATGTTTCTGGTGGCTGCGGCGCTGGTGTCGGCATGGTTGATCACGGTGGCCAATGTGCCCGCCGAAGTCACCGAATTGCTTCAACCGTTCATGGGCAACAAGACGCTGCTGATGTTCGCGATGATGGCCTTGGTGGTGGTCGTGGGCACGGCCTTGGACTTGATGCCCACGGTGTTGATCTTGACCCCCGTGCTGATGCCCATCGTCAAACAAGCAGGCATCGACCCGGTGTACTTTGGTGTGCTGTTCATCATGAACAACGCCATTGGCTTGCTCACGCCCCCGGTGGGCACTGTGCTCAATGTGGTGGCGGGCATTGCCCGCGAACCCTTGGGTGCGGTGACCCGAGGCGTGTGGCCGTTCTTGGTGGCCCAGCTGGCCTTGCTGGTGCTGTTCATCCTCTTTCCGGCGTTGGTGATGGTGCCTGCGCGATGGTTCTATTGAAAGCGATTCCCCCATGTCGATGACTCAAATTCCGGTCGTGGCGCTCACCTTGGGCGATCCGGCGGGCATCGGTGCCGAGCTGATCGCCCGACTGCTCGGCCAGACCGATGCCACGCTGCACGCCAACGTGGTGTTGGTGGGCGACCCTTGGCTGTGGGCCGAGGGCCAGCGCATCGCGGGCGTGCACGTGCCTACCGTGGCCGTGGCATCCCTGTCGCAGGTGCGCGGCCGTGCTGACCACCGCACCCCTGCTTGGTTGGCGGTGGACACCGTCGCCCAAGCCGATGTGGTGCGCGGTGTGGCCAAAGCCGCAGGTGGCGCATCGGTGCTGACCGTGCTCAACGCCTGCATGGACGCGACCAAACAGCGTGAGGTGGATGCGATTTGCTTTGCCCCCCTGAACAAGTTCGCGATGAAGCAAGGCGGCTTGCAGCACGACGACGAGTTGCACCATTTTGCGCAGTACCTGGGCGTCACCAGTTACTTCTGCGAGTTCAACACTTTGGGGGATTTGTGGACGTCTCGCGTGTCGTCGCACATCCCGCTGAAAGACGCTGCGAGCTACCTCAGCAAAGACCGCATCAAAGACGCCACGCGCCTGATTTACCGCTCGCTGCAGGCGGCGGGTTTCGCGAGCCCCAAGGTGGCGGTGGCCGCGTTCAACCCCCACGGTGGCGATGGCGGCACCTGTGGACGTGAAGAGGTGGACACCATCGCACCTGCGGTGCGTGAGCTGGCTGATGAGGGCTTCCCCGTGGGTGGTCCTTTCCCCGCAGACACCATTTTTTTGAAGGCCCGCGACGGTGAATACCAAGCCATCGTGACCATGTACCACGACCAGGGCCAGATCGCCATCAAGCTCATGGGCTTCAGCAAAGGTGTCACGGTGCAGGGTGGCTTGCCCGTGCCCATCACCACGCCTGCCCATGGCACGGCTTATGACATCGCAGGCCAAGGCAAAGCCGATGTCAACGCCACGTACAACGCTTTTCGCATCGCTGCCCGCATGGGGACTCGCCCCCACGCTCCGCCGCTGCGCGGGTCGCTGCCCCCCGAGGGGGCCCAGCCCGCCTTGGGGCGGCCCGGCGGCGGTCTGCCTTCTTCTCACTAGCCCATCATTGTTCAGGAAAGATCATCATGAAAATCAAATCCGTCCGCGCCCGTGTTTTCGAATGGAAGGGCAAGACCGTTCCACCGCAAGGCAATTTTTGCTCCAACGCCATGGACTTGGTGTATTCCAAAACCGAGACCATGCACACCTTCCGCTTCCACTCGTGGACGGTGGTTGAGATTGAAACCGATGACGGCATCATCGGCTTGGGCAACGTCGCACTGGCCCCCAAGATCGCCAAGGCCATCATCGACGAATACCTCGCGCCGCTGGTGATTGGGCAAGACCCCTGGGACTACGAATACCTGTTTCAGCGCATGTACCGCAGCACCCATGCCTGGGGCCGCAAGGGCATCACCATGGCCGCGATTTCGGCGGTGGATTTGGCCATCTGGGACATCTTGGGCAAGTCTGTGAACAAGCCAGTGTTCAAGCTGTTGGGTGGGCGCACCAAAGAGAAAATTCCTTGCTACTACAGCAAGCTGTACCGCACCGATTTGAAAGCGATGCAGGACGAAGCCCAGAAGTACAAAGACCAGGGTTTCACGGCCTTCAAGATGCGTTTTGGCTATGGCCCCGCTCACCTGCAAAAGGGCGTTTCAGAGAACCTGAAATCAGTGGAAGCCGTGCGTGAAGTCATCGGTTATGACGCTGATTTGATGCTGGAGTGCTACATGGGTTGGAACCTGGAATACGCCAAGCGCATGCTGCCCAAGCTGGCCAAGTACCAGCCCCGTTGGTTGGAAGAGCCGGTGATTGCTGACGACATCGACGGCTATGCCGAACTCAACGCGATGAACATCATCCCGATCTCGGGCGGTGAGCACGAGTTCAGTCTGTATGGCTTCAAGCAGTTGCTGGACCGCAAGGCCGTGAGCGTGGTGCAGTACGACACCAACCGCGTGGGTGGCATCACCGCTGCGCACAAGATCAATGCCCTGTGCGAAGCCTACAGCGTGCCGGTGATTCCGCACGCTGGCCAGATGCACAACTACCACTTGACCATGAGCACGCTGGCCAGCCCGATGAGCGAGTACTTCCCGATGTTTGACGTGGAAGTGGGCAACGAGCTGTTCTATTACATCTTTGACGGCGAGCCCGTGGCCGAAAACGGCTTCTTGCAACTCGATGACAACACGCCGGGTCTGGGCTTGACGCTGAAGACCGAGTTTTTGGACCAGTTCAACATCACCGAATAAGCCATGTCCGCCAAACGACCCTACAAAGGTGTGTTCCCGGTGGTACCCACCATCTTTCACGAAGACGGCAGTCTTGACCTCGAAGGTCAAAAACGTTGCCTGGATTTCATGATCGACGCGGGCTCCAACGGCCTGTGCATCTTGGCGAATTTTTCCGAGCAATTCTCGTTGTCGGATGAAGAGCGCGAAGTGATCACCCGCACGGCCTTGGACCATGTGGCAGGCCGAGTGCCGGTCATCGTGACCACCACCCACTACGGCACGGCGGTGTGCGCCGCACGCAGCCGCCGGGCGCAGGAGTTGGGCGCGGCCATGGTGATGGTCATGCCGCCCTACCACGGTGCCACCTTCCGTGTGCCTGAAGCGCAGATTCACGAGTTCTACGCCCGTGTATCGGACGCCATTGACATCCCGATCATGGTGCAAGACGCGCCTGCCAGCGGCACGGTGTTGTCAGCCCCGTTCCTGGCCCGCATGGCGATGGAGATTGAGCACCTGGCCTACTTCAAGATTGAAACGCCGGGTGCCGCCAGCAAACTGCGTGAGTTGATCCGCCTGGGGGGTGACGCCATCGAAGGCCCCTGGGATGGTGAAGAAGCCATCACCTTGCTGGCCGACCTGGATGCCGGTGCCACGGGTGCCATGACCGGCGGCGCTTACCCAGACGGCATCCGCCAGATCATCGATCCGTATTTGGCCGGTCAACGTGAAGCTGCGGTTGAGGCTTACGCGAAATGGCTGCCCCTGATCAACCAAGAGAACCGCCAGGGTGGGATCTTGTCTGCCAAGGCGCTGATGAAAGAAGGTGGCGTGATTGCCAGCGAAGCCGCTCGCCACCCCTTTCCACCGATGAACCCGCATGTGCGCGCAGGCTTGCTCGATGCCGCACACCGCCTGGACCCCATGGTCCTGCGCTGGGGACGATGAGCATGTTTGTTTGACAACGCTACCACTCAAAAACCACAGGAGACACACATCATGAACGCTGTTTTGACATGGACCCGCCGCACCCTTGGCTTGTTGGGCTTGCTGGCCTTCGCACAGTTGGCCGGTGCACAAACCATCCGCCTCAAGATGGCCCATTCCGGGGCCGAGGCCGAAACCCAGCACGCCGCTGCCTTGGAGTTTGCCAAGCAGGTGAAAGCACGCACCAATGGCCAAATTGAAGTGGTGGTGTATCCCGGCAGCACGTTGGGCAACGACAACACCGCTGTGGCTGCCGTGCGGGGTGGAACGATCGACCTGACGACGTCTGGCACGCCCTACTACACCGGCATCGTGGGGCGCATGAACGTGTTGGACTTGCCTTACATGTTCAACAGCGCAGAACATGCCTACAAGGTGTTGGATGGCGCCATTGGCCGCGGGTTGCTTGACGAACTTGAAGCACACAACATGAAGGGCTTGGCGTTTTGGGAAGTGGGATTCCGCAGCCTGACCAATTCACGCCGTCCCGTGAAAACACCGGACGACATCAAAGGTTTGAAGATCCGCACCACCCCTAACCCTGCTCACCTCAAGGCGTTCCAGTTGTTTGGGGCTACCCCAACGCCCATGCCTTTGGCCGAGGTGTTTCCCGCGCTGGAAAACAAGGCGGTGGACGGCCAGGAAAACCCAGTGGGTATTGTGCGAGGCAACAAGTTCAACGAAGTGCAGAAGTACATGTCGATGACGCGCCATGCTTACACCGCCATGCCGGTGGTGATGAACAAAGCCAAATTCGCGGCCCTGACCCCTGCCCAGCAGCAAGCCATGACCGAGGCGGCGTTGGCGGCAGGCACGTTCCAGCGCGACCTGATTCGCAAGACAGAAGCCGGTGATTTGGCCTACTTGCGTGCCAATGGCATGCAGATCGAAGAGAACATCAACTCGGAGCCGTTCCGCAAACTGGTGGCCGAGCCCATCAAGCAGATGTTTGCAGAAAAATACGGCGCACAGTTGGTGGAAGCCGTGGCCAACACGCGTTGACATGACTGCCGTGTCGATGCCCATCGTCGATGCGCACCACCACCTGTGGGACTTGTCCCATGGGCGCTACCCCTGGCTGCAGCAAGACTATGACCCCCAGGCTTTCTTCATGGGCGACTATGCGGCACTGTGCCAGGACTTCATGCCGCACGACTATCGGCGCGTCAGCCAGGGTTGCCATGTTGTGGCCACAGTGCATGTCGAAGCCGAACGTGACCGCAGCGAACAAGTCGCAGAGACGACCTGGTTACACGCTCAGCACGCAGAACATGGTTTTCCGCATGCCGTGGTGGCCCATGCCTGGCTGGACCGGCCCGAAACGGAGGAGCGGCTGCGTGAGCACCTGCAATACCCCTTGGTGCGAGGCATCCGCAGCAAGCCTGTGACGTCATCACACCCCGACCAGAGTGTCCGTGGTCAGCGTGGCACCATGCAAGACGAGCGGTGGCTGCGTGGCCTGGGTTTGCTCGACTCGCTGGGCCTCAGTTGGGATTTGCGTGTGCCGTACTGGCATTTGGTCGAAGCGGCCGAGGTCGCGGCGCAGTTTCCGAACCTGCCCATCGTGTTGAACCACCATGGCTTTGCCTGGGACCGCAGCACCGAGGGTCTGGCGCGCTGGCGCGCTGCGATGGAAGTCTTGGCGCGACAGCCCAACGTGCACGTCAAGTTGTCGGAATTTGGCTTGCGCGATCAGCCTTGGGACTGGCATGCCAACGCAGCCATCGTGCATGACACGCTGGCCATGTTTGGTTGGGAGCGGTGCATGTTCGCCAGCAACTTCCCGGTGGCGGGTTTGCGCATCGGGTACGCCGATTTGGTGCATGGCGTGCAGCGCATGTTGACTCACCTTACCCCTGGTCAGCAGCAAGCCGTGATGGCCGACAACGCCCTGCGCTTTTACCGTATCACCTTGCCAACCGAGACGCTGGACTGACCCGTTTCAAATCTTCGCGTCGGCCACCATCTTGCGCCAGATGGGCACCTCGCGTTGGATTTGGGCCGCGAATTCATCGGCCGTGCGTGGCACGGGCGCAGGGTAGTTTTGTTTGGTCTCAAAAAAAGCCTTGGTCTCTGGCAACAGCAGCCATTTGTTGAGCACCGCATTGATGCGGTTGGCCAGTTCTGACGACATCGAGGCCGGGCCAAACAAGCCGTACCAAGGGGTGACTTCCACCGGAAACCCCTGCTCTCCCGCCGTCGGCGTGTCAGGCAGTTGAGGCAAGCGTGAGGGCGAGAGCGCTGCAATGGCCTTGATGCGCCCTGCCTTGATCAACGCCAAAGGGGTGGCCGCATCGATCGTGGAGACCTTGAGCACGCCCGAGACCAAATCGGGTGGGATACCCGCCACGGTTTTGTAGGGCACGTGGTTCATGGTGACACCTGCGAGCACGTTGATGCTCTCCATGGCCAGGTGCCCCCCCGAGGCGATGCCCCATGAGCCGTAGCTGAGGCCGCCTTTTTCTGCTTTGGCCAAGGCCAACAACTCTTTGAGGTTGTTGGCGGGCAGCGCAGGGTGGGCCACCAGCAGGTTGCCACCGTCGCCACCAATGAGACCGATGGGCTTGAAATCATTGACGGTGTCGATCGACAGCTTGTTGGGCATCACTTTGTTGCCCACGATGCCACCCGCAAAAGAGATCACCAGGTTGTGGCCGTCGCCAGCTTGGCGCACGATGGATTCCAAGGCGATGACGCCGTTGGCCCCCGGCTTGTTGTCCACCACCACGGGTTGTCCCCATTCCTTGCTGAAGTAATCTGCCAATTGCCGCCCAAAAAGGTCCGAGCCACCACCCGCTCCGCTGGGCAACACCAATCGGACGGGCCGCGATGGCCATGCCGCCTGTGCCTGTGCGCAACCAAGGGCTGCACCACCCGCGATGGCCACAACACCTTGCAAGGCTTGTCGACGGGTAGGGTGGGCGTATGAATGGGGCATGGGGTCTCCTTGAACGGTGTGACGGCCATGTTGCATCGACTCCAGTGCCTGGGTCAAGGGCCTGCCCGGTCTGCGGAACATGGGCTGCGCCCAAGCCCGTGGATTGAGGCTACATTCCATACTTGCTTTAGGACTGATGAAATGAACAAAAACCTGTGGTTGTTGGCCTTGGCGCAGGGCTTGTACCTGACCAACAACGTGACTTTCATCGCCATCAACGGCCTGGTCGGACTGGCCTTGGCCCCGTTGGGGTGGATGGCCACATTGCCGGTGATGGGTTACGTGCTGGGCGGCGCAATGTCCACGCAACTGGTGGCCCATACCCAGTCACGCTATGGGCGAAAAACGTCGTTTCAGCTCGGTGCGCTGGTGGCTTTGTTGTCTGCCCTCTTGTGCGCTTATGCGGCATTTCATCGTGATTTTTACCTGCTGTGCACGGCCACGGTCATCGCGGGCTACTTCAACGCCAACGCGCAGTTGTACCGTTTTGCCGCTGCCGAATTGGCCGGTACCACTGGCCCAGAGAAAGCGGTGTCGATGGTCATGGCCGGTGGCTTGCTCGGGGCGATTGCTGGGCCCAATTTGGCCGCGTACACCCGAGACGCCATGGCGGTGCCCTTCGCCGGGGCCTACATCGCGTTGTCGGGCGTCGCGTTGCTGTCGATTGGGGTGCTGGCTTGGATCCAATTTCCACCAGCGCCGGTCAAAAAAGTGGTCTCTGGCGGGCGCCCACTGTCGGTCATCATGCGTCAACCGGTGTTCATCGTGGCGGCCTTGTGCAGTGCCTTGGGTTATGGCGTGATGAACCTGCTGATGGCATCGACACCCATCGCGATGCAGCAGTGTGGGTTTGCGTTCGCGTCCACCGCCTTGGTGCTCGAGTGGCACGTCATCGGGATGTTCGCGCCAGGCTTTTTCACCGGTAACCTGATCAAGCGTTTTGGCGCCTTGCCGATCATGGCCGTGGGTGTCTTGCTCAACCTCTTGTGCATCGCCATCGCATTGAGCGGCATTGAGCTGCACCAGTTTTTGATCGCGCTGAGTCTGTTGGGCTTGGGTTGGAACTTCTTGTTCACCGGGGCGACCACCCTGTCGCTCAGCGCCTACACCGCCGAAGAGAAAGACCGTGCGCAAGGGGCTTTGAACTTTTGCGTCTTCATCACGCTGGCGCTCAGCTCATTCTCATCCGGCCTGTTGGTGACGACCCAAGGCTGGGCCATGCTGAATTGGGGCTCACTGGTGCCCGTGGCCTTGACGGCTGTGGCCCTGTGGTGGCTGTGGGCGCAACAGCGCAGGGCTGCAAGCGCCTGAGTCTTCAGTCTGCTTCAAACTCGTCAGGCGGGTTGTCCGGTGTTGTGTCCGTGTCGCCCGCCAACCGTGGTTTGCGGTGGCCGTGTTTGGCCAAAATTTCCACGTAAAACTGCGAGCCTCCCTCTTGGGCCACGGTGTCCATGTGTCCCGTGAGCGTGGCCAGGTGCACCACTTGGGCCGCGTCTTGACTGCGGCCAAATTGGCAGTCGAAATCCCAAAAATCGACCCCTTTGGGCAAGTCACGACGGCGCTCGCGTTTGATGTATTTGCGCACTTCGTGCTTCACGGCCTCCAGAACGCGGTCGCGGTTTTTGCCTTCAATCTGGAGCTGAAAAGTTTTTCTCATAGGGCGTCAAATGTAACCGGGTCGCCCCAAACCGCTTTCTGGTCGTCGGGCTAACATGCGCAGTCCTGTGTTCTCCCTTGTTTGCCATGCCCGATTTGCCTCCTGACACGTCCCCTGCACCGCAGCGTACGAGCGCGTTGCGCGTACGCTGGGCGATGGTGTCGATGTGCGTGGTGACGGCGTTGACGGGCTTGTGTGCCTCGGCCTGGTGGTGGGCGGGGACAGAGGGCTC
>CAZHDP010000036.1:0-15753 GCA_964531605.1 uncultured Burkholderiaceae bacterium
GCAGGCGGCGGGCGATGGAGGCCGCGCCGCGCAGGCTCACGTCCACATCGGGCATCTCCTGAGAAGCGTATTCGCTGGCGGAATAGACCGAGGCGCCCGCCTCGCTCACCACCACCTTCTCAATGGCGCGCTCGGCCTTGGCGGCCATCTTGATCAGGTCAGCGGCCAGCTTGTCGGTTTCGCGGCTGGCCGTGCCGTTGCCAATGGCGATCAGGTTCACGCCATGTTTGTGTGCCAGGAGGCCCAGGGTGTGCAAAGAGCCCTCCCAGTCCCGCCGAGGCTCATGCGGATACACCGTCGCGGTTTCAACCAGTTTGCCAGTGGTGTCGACCACGGCCACTTTGACCCCAGTGCGGATACCAGGGTCTAAACCCATCACGACCCGAGGACCTGCTGGTGCCGCCAGCAACAAATCACGCAGGTTGTCAGAAAACACCTTGATGGCCACTTTTTCAGCCTCTTCACGCAGGCGTGCGAACAGGTCTCGCTCGGTTGACATGCTGAGTTTCACACGCCAAGTCCACGCCACACATTTGCGGATCAGGTCATCGGCAGCGCGCTTTTGGTGGCTCCAACCCAGGTGCAGGGCGATGCGGCCCTCAGCCATGGAAACCACGGCCGAACGGGCAACGGTCGTGGCTGGCGTCGAGGTGGCCTCGGGTTCTGGCGACACCAGCTTGGCGTCCAGAACTTCCAACGTCCGCCCCCGAAACACGGCCAATGCACGGTGCGAGGGCACACGCCCTATGGGTTCGTCGTAGTCAAAGTAGTCACGGAACTTGGCCACATCTGGGTTGTTCTCGTCCTTGCCTTCAGCCAGTTTCGAGCGGAACAGTCCCTCGTTCCACAGCCATTCCCTCAGGCCTTGAACCAAGGCGGCATCTTCCGCCCAGCGCTCAGACAACAGGTCTCGCACACCGTCCAGCACCGCCAACGGGTTTGAAAAGTCAGCCCCTTCAGGCGTGCCTGCAGGTTTCACGTAGGCCAAGGCTTCGTCCATGGGATTCAGTGCGGGGTTGGCAAACAAGCTGTCAGCCAATGGCTCAAGGCCTGCCTCACGGGCAATCATCCCCTTGGTTCGGCGCTTGGGTTTGAAGGGCAAGTAAAGGTCTTCTAGCTCTTGTTTGGTCGGTGCAAACTCGATGGCGGCACGCAACTCTGCTGTCAATTTGCCTTGCTCTTCAATGCTTTTGAGCACGGTAGCACGGCGATCCTCCAGCTCTCGCAAATAGGACAGACGGGCTTCGATTTCGCGCAACTGGATGTCATCCAAGCCATTGGTGACTTCTTTGCGGTAGCGGGCGATGAAGGGCACCGTGGCGCCCCCGTCGAGCAAGTCGACGGCGGAGCGAACCTGTTGTTCGGTGACTTTGATTTCTGCGGCGATCTGCCGGATGATTTTTGGCATGAAAAGCGTCAATTGCTCAAGCGAAGCGCGCGAGTTTGCCACACCTGAGTCAGGACCCTGTGGCCATAGGTCACAAAAGTACGGTCATGGAGCCCAGGACAGTTTGTCCTCAGTGCTACGATCAACCGTCGCATTCCTCACGCAGGTGTCCATCCTGCGGTCCTGCTTGATCTCTTTCCTCAAGTCGTGCTTGCACGCCATCCTGTCGATTCCCCTGGCTCTGCTGCTGCTCTTTGAGGAGTGGGGCTGGGAGCCACTGTCACGCGGCATGGCTTGGTTGGCCACTTTGCCACTGTGGGCGCGGTTGGAGCGCACCATCCGTGCCTTGTCACCTCAGGCGGCATTGGTTGTCCTGCTGCTGCCCGTCTTGTTGCTGTTCCCCGTCAAATTGTTGGCAATCTATTGGTTTGGAACCGGACACCAGGTGTGGGGCATGGTTTTGCTGATATCGGCCAAATTGGCAGGCACGGCCATCATCGCCCGCTTGTTTCATTTGACCGAGCCGACCTTGATGCAGCTGGCGTGGTTTGCGCGCTGGTACCCGCGTTGGAAACGTTGGAAAGATGCCCTCATGGACAAGATACGGACCTCTCCCACGTGGCTGCTAGGCCGAAGGGCCAAAACGCGACTCAAGGCATGGTGGGCCGACAGGCGTTGAAACTGCCTTGGCTGACAACGCAGCTGGCGTGTCAACGTTGTGTAAATTTACCCGGATAATTTGATTTTTTGAATTTACCCGGGTATATTGGCAATCCCGACGTCCTGCCGTTCGCTAAAAAGCCTCTCATGCCCAAACCCGCTGTACCCGTTGCTGCCCTGCCTCGCTATGTTGCGTTTTTCCGTGGCAAGCGTGTCATCGAAGGTTCTGAAGCCGAAGTCTCAGCCTACCTTGCCAACCAAAGCGCGGCCAGTGTGCCATCGCAAGGTTCAGACATGCCACTGGTGTTTGACCTGCTCAGTGGTGAGCAGATTGAAATCCCCGTGGCTGGAGCGGTTAACGCCGACCCACCCGCTTCGCCGCCACGCCCCGGTCGCCCACGTTTAGGGGTGGTTGCCCGAGAAGTGACCTTGTTGCCTCACGACTGGGACTGGCTGAGCCAGCAACCGGGTGGTGCCTCCGTGACCCTGCGGAAACTGGTGCTCAAAGCCCGCCGACTGAGCGAAGGCCCCGACCAAGTGCGTGCAGCACAGATCGTGTGTTACCGCTTCATTTCTGCCATCGCTGGCAACGAGCCGGGTTACGAGGAGGCCTGTCGCGCCTTGTTCAGTGTGCAAGAGGATAAATTCCACCGCTGCCTGGAACTCTGGCCTGACGATGTGCGCCGCCACGCCACGCAGTTGGCGCAAGCAGTGTTCACGCCCGCCGAGCCTTTGGCTGACCTTGCACCACACCCCGACACCACACCATGAACACCCCCTCCTCAAGTCCGAACCGCCAAGCCCCCAGACCCGCAAGCCCCTTGTCTGGCGACAAACCCCTGTGGCGGGTGTTTTTGATGTTCCTCGGCCCCATGGTGCTGAGCAATTTGTTGCAATCGCTCTCGGGCACCATCAACGGCATCTACATCGGTCAGATGCTGGGTGTCAGCGCCATGGCGGCCGTTTCTGCGTTTTTCCCGGTCTTGTTTTTCTTCATCGCCTTCATCATCGGGCTGGGCGCTGGCTCGTCCGTGTTGATCGGGCAAGCCTGGGGTGCTCAAAAGCCGGACCGTGTGAAAGCGATTGCTGGCACCACGCTGATGTCTGGATTGTTGTTGGGCCTTTTGGTGGCCGTGACCGGTGGCTTGTTCACTGAACCCCTCTTGAAAGCCTTGGGCACACCCGTGGACATCTTGCCCGATGCCGTGAGTTACGCGCGCATCATGCTGCTGGCCGCACCGGGGTTGTTTTTGTTTTTGCTGATGACGTCGATGCTGAGGGGCGTCGGGGACACCTTGTCGCCCATGTTGGCCCTGATTCTGTCTACCACGGTGGGGCTGATGCTCACGCCAGCGTTGATCAAAGGTTGGTTGGGCTTGCCCCCCTTAGGGGTGAGCAGTGCGGCGTGGGCAACGCTGTTGGCTTATGTTGTGGCGATTGGTTGGTTGCTCTGGCGATTGGCCCACAAGCCATACAAAAATACCCGTCACCCCATGGCACCTGACCGAGAGTTCGCGGCTCATTTGCGCATCGTGCCGGCACTGCTCAAGGGCGTGTTGCGCATTGGCGTTCCGACCGGCTTGCAAATGGTGGTGATCTCCTTGGCAGAGGTCGCCTTGCTGACCATGGTGAACGGTTTCGGCTCCCAGGCCACGGCAGCTTATGGAGCGGTGAACCAGATCGTCAACTACGTGCAGTTCCCGGCCATCTCCATCGCCATCACCTGTTCCATCTTGGGCGCACAAACCATCGGCGCTGGCAAGCCAGAGCGCTTGGGCAAGATCGTTCAAACGGGTTTGATGATGAACGTGGCCCTCACCGGCCTGTTGGTCATTTTTGGGTACTTGTTTTCGGACACGGTGATTCGCCTCTTCATCCAAGACGAGGCCGTGGTCGCTGTGGCCCAAACCTTGTTGCACATCATGTTGTGGAGCGTGATTTTGATGGGCATGTCAGGGGCCGTGTCAGGCGTGATGCGGGCCAGCGGCACGGTGTTGGTGCCCACGGCCATTTCCATCGTCTGCATACTCGCCATCGAGGTACCCGTGGCTTGGTTCTTGAGCCGCAACATCGGGCTGAATGGGGTGTGGGTGGGGTACCCCGCCGCCTTCATCTCGATGTTGGTGCTTCAGAGCAGCTACTACCTGCTGGTGTGGCGCAAGCGGCCCATCCAAAAACTGGTCTGAGCCGACCCGCTCAAGCCCTCAAACCCTCAAGCCGCACGCAATGCGGCCTTCAGGTCTCGACCAATCTCGGGTCGCTCAGCAAAGGGATCGGGTGGGTTGGCGATTTGCAAGACCGCTTCCATCCGATGTTGCACATTGCCCAAAGCCTTGGGGTGACTGAAGATGTAGAACTGGTCTGCAGCCATGGCGTCAAACACTTTTTGCGCCACCATGGCCGCCGTGACCTTGCCTGAGCCCACCGCTTTGTCGCTCATGGCCTGGCCGATGAGTTGGCTTTTGGTCGCTTGGCCAGACACCAGGTCTGCCGGGCGATTGCGTTCACTTTGGCTGATGCCTGTAGGTACAAAGTAAGGGCACAGCACGCTCGCACTGATTTGGTCGCTGACCAGGTGCAAGTCTTGGTACAGGGTTTCCGTCAGCGAGACCACCGCATGCTTGCTGACGTTGTAGATGCCCATGTTGGGCGGTGTCAGCAAGCCTGCCATGCTGGCCGTGTTGACGATGTGGCCTTGAAAAGTTGGATCAGCCTTAGCTGCGTCGAGCATCATCGGGGTGAACAGACGCACGCCATGGATGACACCCCAGACGTTCACGCCCAGCACCCACTCCCAGTCTTTGACGGTGTTTTCCCACACCAAGCCTCCGGCACCGACCCCTGCGTTGTTGAACACAAAGTGTGGCGCACCAAAAGTCGCTTTCACGGCCTCGGCCAAAGCTTCCATCTGGTCTGCTTTCGACACGTCCACGCGACGGGCCAACACCGGTGCACCGGCTGCGCGCATTTCGGCAGCAGCGGTGTCCAGTGCATCTTGTTGCACGTCCACCAACACCAGGTTCATGCCCAAACGCGCGCCAATGCGAGCGCATTCAAGCCCGAAACCAGAACCGGCCCCTGTCAAAACGGCAGTTTTGCCTTTGAAATCGCTGATCATTCGTCTGCCTTTTTGAGAATAAACCCGACACGGGGGAAATGAACGTGAACTGTCCCTGCGCGCTCGTCCTGGCGACGCAAGGTGTAGTGCATCCGGGTTGCAGCCACCAGGGTGCCGAAGGTTGGCTCAGGGCCAAAACTTTCAGCAGCAATGGCGACTTCGGTGCCCAAGGGGATGCCATGCTCGTCTTGAAAGGTGCTGTCTGCCAGCACATGGCCGTCGTTGGGCGAGGCCGCACACAGCGCAATGGCCTGGGCAGACGTCATGTCGGTAAATTGTCCGTGTCCCAAGGCCGACAGGCGGTCCATCCAGGCCAGCACAGCCGGTGTGGCATTCAGAATGTCAGCCATGACCGGCGTTTGGTGACGAGTGAACCACAAGGGGTGGTACACCGCAAAGTCGGCCAAGCTGGGGGAGCTGCCCAGCAGGAAATCTTGGCCTTCAAGCATCGTCGCGATGCGACGCAAGTAGCTTTTGTACGCAGCAGTCGCATCTGGGGTCGGCAAGCGAGCCATGCCATGGCGCATCTTGGCGCGGTCTTCACCGAATGCTTTGGCAATGTGCGCCCACTGCTCAGGTGGCAGACCATTGCCAAACTTTTGAGCCATTCCCTTCGGGTGGAAGTTGTGGGCCATGGCAGCCCAAAACAATTTGTCGTCCGCCCATTGCGCCAAAACGCGCGCCATGCCCTTTTGAGCAGAGGGATAAATCGACGGCTCAGGCTGCAGGTGTTCCAGTACGTCGCAGATCAAGGCGGTATCACAGTACATGTGCGAGCCGATTTGCAGAAATGGGGTTTTGCGGTAGCCACCGGTCAGCGACAACACATCAGGCTTGGGCATGATGGAAGGCACGGTGACGGAACGCCAAGCCAGCTTTTTGTAACCCAGTATGAGGCGGATCTTTTCCGAAAAAGGTGAAGTGTCGTAGTGGTGCAGGATCAGGTCAGGCATGGCAGTGCTCCTTGTTGTTTAACGTGGCATGGCACGGTCGATGATGGTCCGAAAATCGGTGCGAGGAGACAAGGTGCCAAACGCGTAACCCCAATCGCCGCCCAGGCGGGAGTCACAAAAAGCGCTGAACACCGCATAAGGTGAATGTTGGTACAGCAACGCGGCTTGCACGCCCAGGGCCACATCTTGCGCCAAACGGCGTGCCCCCATTTCGTCAGTGGCTTCGTCCACACGCAAAGGCAGCGCCTTGGCCAGTCGGTCCAAGGCCGGGTGTGCGCCCTTGGCTGGGGCCAGCTCGTGGGCAAGGGCTGCGGCCACGTCGGCCTTGCGCAAAGCACGGAGCAAGTCCAAGGCCATGATGTTGCCAGCGCCCTCCCAAATGGAGTTCAGGGGCATCTCGCGGTAGATGCGGGCCATGATGCCTTCGCCGCCCTCTTCCACATAGCCGTTGCCCCCCATGCACTCCATGGCTTCTTGGCCAAAGTGGCTGCCACGCTTACAGATCCAAAATTTAGCGATGGGCGTGAGCAGGCGCGCCATGACCTTGTCATGCGCGTCACCGGGGTGGTCAAACGCACGGGCCAAACGGATCGACAAAGCCGTGGCGGCCTCGCTTTCAAGGGCCAAGTCCGCCAGCACGTTTTGCATCAGCGCTTGGTCCATCAAGGTTTTGCCAAAAGCTTGTCGTTGTGCCGCGTGGTTCATGGCCAGGCTCAAGGCCTGGCGCATCAGGCCACTGGTGCCCAAAGCACAGTCGAGACGGGTCATGGTGCCCATCTCCAGAATTTGCGGCACGCCTCGGCCTTCCTCGCCAACCAACCACGCCGTCGCGTTGTGGAATTCAACCTCGGAACTGGCGTTGGCTTTGTTGCCCAACTTGTCTTTGAGCCGCTGAACGTGAAAGGCATTCCGGCTGCCATCGGGCAACACGCGTGGCATGAAAAAGCACGACAGCCCGGATGCGGTTTGCGCGAGCACCAAGAAGGCGTCGCACATGGGGGCGGAGCAAAACCATTTGTGGCCTAGAAGGGTGTAACGCTCTCCCCAGGCATCCTGCCCGTCGCGTGTGGCTTGGGTGGTGTTGGCCCGCACGTCCGACCCACCCTGCTTTTCGGTCATGGCCATGCCCATGGTCAAGCCGGATTTGTCACGCCAGACTTTCAACGCCGGATCGTAGTGGGTGTTGCTCAGCTTGGGCGCCCAGTCCGCGTGTATGGCTGCATTGCCACGCAAGGCCGGCATGACCGCGTAGGTCATTGAAATGGGGCAGAGCATGGAAGGCTCCAGCTCTGTGAACATCGTGAATGCCGCAGCACGGCGCACATGGGGCGAGGCTGATGCGCCGTCTTGCCAAGGCGCGCCGTGTAAACCTGCCGCCGCTGCCGCAGACATCAGCACATGGTAGCTGGGGTGAAACTCTACCTCGTCAATGCGCCGCCCCCAGCGGTCATGGCTGTGCAACTGAGGCAGGTGCACATTGGCCAGGCGGGCATGCGTTTGCATGTCGGTGCTGCCCAGCAAGGCGCCCAAGTCTCGCAAACTGTCCGTTTTCAATTGCGGCGCGTTGAATTTCAATGCGTCTTGCAACGGTCGATGAGACGCCCATACATTGGTGTTGACCAAAGGTTCTGCTTGGTTGAATACCTCATGCGTGGTGAACATGGATGCCTCCGATGTTGAACGACGGTCAGATCAATTTGACCAACTGTTTGCCAAAGTTTTTACCTTTGAGCAAACCCAAGAAGGCCTCTGGCGCAGACGCCAGACCCTGTGCCACAGATTCACGGGGGCGCAGCTTGCCACTGCCGACCAACGCGCCCAACTCGGCCAACGCTTCGGGCCACACCTCCATGTGCTCGCTGACGATGAAGCCTTCGATCTTCAAGCGGCTGATCAGGATCAGCGAGGGGTTGGCCAATGGCATCGGCGCACCATCGTAACCCGCGATCATGCCGCACAAGGCGATGCGGCCAAACGCATTCATGCGCGACAGCACCGCGTCAAAGATGTATCCGCCCACGTTTTCGAAGTAGCCGTCGATGCCTTTGGGGCACGCCTCTTTCAAGGCCATGCTCATGGCTTTCGCGTCGGGGTGCTGCTTGTAGTCAATACAGGCGTCAAAGCCAAGTTCATCCGTCACGTAACGGCATTTGTCCGCACCACCGGCAATGCCCACCACGCGGCAACCGCGCGCCTTGGCCAACGCCCCGAATGCGCTGCCGACCGCACCGCTGGCGGCCGTGATGACCACGGTGTCTCCTGCTTTAGGCGCAATGATCTTGACCAAACCATACCAAGCGGTAACCCCAGGCATGCCCACGGCGCCCAGGTAGTGGCTGAGTGGCACATGGGTGGTGTCGACTTTTTTCAACGCGCCGGGCTGATTGGCATCGACCACGCTGTACTGTTGCCAGCCACCAAAGCCCACCACCGTTTGGCCAACAGCATAGGCGGGGTTTTTGCTCTCGACCACCTCACCGACCGTGCCACCTTGCATCACAGCGCCCAAGGGCTGTGGCACGGCGTAGCTTTTGCTGTCGTTCATGCGGCCGCGCATGTAGGGGTCAAGGCTCATGTAGTGGTGGCGCACCAGCACCTGGCCGTCTTTGAGTTCAGGCGTCTGGGTTTCCACGAGCTTGAAGTTGGTGGCCACGGCCTCGCCTGTTGGGCGGTTGTCGAGCAGTATTTGTTGGTTCATGGGCATGGTGGAACTCCGTTAGGGATGACAAAAATCAAAAAAAGAGGGTCAGTCGGTCGACACCGGCGCGTCTTTTTTGTCGGCGCGCGGCATGTATTTGAAGGTGCCCGTGGCATGCGCACAGGCTTGCCCATCGGCGTCGTACAGCGTGGCTTCGGCAAAGGCCATGGATTTGGTGCGGTGTTTGAGCTGCCCTTTGCACGTCAACTGGCCTTTGCTGCCAGGCGCTGGGCGCATGAAGCTGGTCTTCATCTCGATGGTGACCACGCCCATGTCTTTGGCCACGCTGCGCGAAGCCACGGCCATGGTGACGTCAAGCAAGGTCATCACCGCGCCACCATGGGCCACGCCGTAGGAGTTGAGGTGGTCGGGCTTGGGGGTGAAGGTGAGCACGGATTGCCCATCCTCAAACAATTCCAGGCTAAACCCGAGCAGTTTGACGAAAGGGATTTCAACGCCGTACTTAACGATTGGTTTGTTGCTCATGGACACAAGCCTCGTTCAACCACCGGTCACCACGCTGACGCCACCGTCCACCGCCAGCCACTGGCCGGTGATGTGCTTGCCTGCATCCGACGCAAACAACAAAGTGATGCCTTTCAGGTCTTCATCGTCACCCAAACGGTTGAGGGGGGCACCAGCGGCCATTTTTTCTTCGCCCAACTGGGTGATCAAGCCAATGGCCAGCTTGGTTTTGAAAAAGCCCGGGCAAATGGCATTGACGGTGATGTTGTGGTCGCCCCACTCTGCACCCAAGGTCCGCGTGAAGTTGACCACAGCACCTTTGGACGTGTTGTAGGCAATGCAATCCATGCCTTTGGGGTTGCCATTGATGCCCGCGATGGAGGCCACGTTGATGATGCGGCCTGATTGGTTGGGAATCATCGAGTGTTTGGCAATGTGCTGGCTGAGGATGAAGTAGCCCCGGATGTTGAGGTTCATCACCTTGTCCCAGGCCTCCACCGGGTGGTCTTCGGCGGGTGCGCCCCAGCTGGCGCCTGCGTTGTTGACCAAAATATCGACCCGTCCCATGCGGGCAATGGATTCATCGGCCAAGCGGCGGATGTCTTCTTCTTTGCTGCAGTCGGCTGCAATCCAGTCAGCTTCGATGCCTGCCGCTTTGAGACTCGCAGCGGACTCTTCCAGATCAGACGCTTTGCGCGAACTGAGCATGATGCGGGCACCAGCTTCGCCCAAGGCATGTGCCATTTGCAGCCCCAAGCCACGTGAGCCGCCGGTCACGAGGGCGGTTTTGCCTTTCAGGTCAAACAGTTGTTGGACAGTACGGGTCATCACTTTCTCCAGAATCAGTGTTTAAAAAGCGTCTTCAGCCAGATCAGCACAGGTCATGTCGCGGCTTTCGACCACGCGCAGCCAGGCGCCGATTTTGGGCAATTCATAACGGAAGAAAAAGCGCATTGCGGCAATCCTGCCGTCAAATCTTGCTCCTGAATTGATAGCGTTTGAACCCGCCGAAGCAGACACCGTGACGTCCAGCCAGATCCAGGCCAGCACGGTATGCCCAAACGCTTGCATGTAGGGCACGGCGTTTGCCAAAGCTTCTGTCGGGTTGCCCGTAGACCACGCTGCCTGCGTGGCAGCGCCGACCTGCTGCAAAGCCTTGCCCAACGCCTCGGCATGTTCAGCGAAAGCCGGTTGCCCTGCAGCACGCTCAATGGTGGCTTGGATCCTGGCCGCCAACAGTGCCATGCCCTTGCCGCCCTCCATGCGCACTTTGCGGCCCAGCAGGTCGGCCGCCTGGATACCGTGGGTCCCCTCATGGATCATGTTCAGGCGGTTGTCGCGCCAGTATTGCTCCACCGGGAAATCGCGGGTGTAGCCGTAGCCACCGTGGATTTGGATCGCCAACGAGTTGGCTTCCAGACACCATTCGCTGGGCCAGCTTTTGGCGATGGGGGTTAACACTTCCAGCAACAGTCGGGCGTCATCAGCGGCCTCTGGCGTTGACGTGGCTTGCTCGTCCACCAGACGTGCGCAGTACAACTCCAATGCCAAAGCGCCTTCGCAATACGACTTTTGAGCCAGCAGCATGCGCTTGACATCACTGTGCTCAATGATGCGCACCTGGGGCGCTGCGGCGTCTTTGCCGGACGCGCCCAACGGGCGTCCTTGAGGCCTGTTTTTGGCATAGTCCAAGCTGGCGTAGTACCCGGCCATGCCCAGCATGGTGGCGGCCGTGCCCACACCGATGCGGGCTTCGTTCATCATGTGGAACATGCAGCGCAGGCCTTCGTGCGGTTTGCCCACCAGGTAGCCAATGGCCCCCGCGCCGTTCCCGTAGGGGCCACCGTCGGCGGCTTGCACCGGGAACTTGCCTTCGCCGAAGTTGAGCAAGGTGTTGGTGGTGCCGCGCCAGCCACATTTGTGGTTGAGCCCCGCCAACGCCACGTCATTGCGCTGACCGGTGAGTTGGCCTTCGGTGTTGACCAGCTTTTTGGGCACAATGAACAGCGAAATGCCCTTGGTGCCTGGAATGAGCTTGCCATCCGGGCCTGGAATTTTGGCCAGCACGAGGTGCACGATGTTTTCGGTCAACTCGTGTTCGCCGGACGAAATCCACATCTTGTTGCCACGCAAGCGGTAGCGAGGCCCCAGCGGGTCAGACTCAAAGCCCTCGCCGTCGGGCAATGCTTTGGTGACGATGTCGCTCAGCGATGACCCTGCTTGAGGCTCGCTCAGGCACATGGTGCCGGCCCAGCGCCCATTGAATTCATTTTTGGCAAACACTTGCTGTTGCATTTCGGTGCCATGCACCATCAGCAGCCCCGCGTTGCCTTTGGTGAGCATGCTGGAGCCGATGCTCACAGACGCGCACGCAAAAAACGCATTGGCAGCGGCCTCCACGGTGTACGGCAATTGCATGCCACCGATGTCGTAATCTTCAGAGGCTGTCAGCATGCCCGAGGCCACATAGGCTTTGTGGGCCTCGTGGGTGGCCTGCGGCAAGATGACTTTTTCGCCGTCGAAATGCGGTTCTTGGGTGTCCACCAAACGGTTGAAAGGCGCGTATTTTTCACGCGCAATGCGCTCGCAGGTTTCCAACACCGCATCAAAGGTCTCGCGCGAATGGTCCGAGAAGCGGGGGCGCTGCGACAAAGACTCGGCGTTCAGCCAGTCATAAAGCAAAAAATCAAGCGTGGAGCGCAAAGACATGATCAACTTCCTTGTGTGGCATAAAAAAAGGCCGCACGAGCAGCCTTTTCAGAACATGCGGCCAGGGGCTTAAAGCACCTCAAAAATACCGCAAGCACCCATGCCACCACCAATGCACATGGTGACGGCCACGCGCTTGGCGCCACGGCGCTTGCCTTCGATCAGGGCATGGCCCGTCAAGCGTTGGCCACTCACGCCATAAGGGTGACCCAGGGCAATCGCACCACCATTGACGTTCAGGCGGTCAGCCGGGATGCCCAACTTGTCACGGCAGTACAGCACTTGCACCGCAAAGGCTTCGTTCAATTCCCACAAGTCAATGTCACTGACCTTCAAACCCAACTTGGCCAAGGCTTTTGGCACAGCGTAAACCGGGCCAATGCCCATCTCATCAGGTTCACAGCCAGCCACCGCAAAACCAAGGAAGCGGCCGATGGGCTTCAGGTTGTTCATGCTGGCGTAGGCTTCGCTGGTGATCACGCAAGCGCCTGCACCGTCTGAGAACTGGCTGGCGTTGCCCGCAGAAACCACGCCACCTGGCATGGCGGGCTTGATGGTGGAGATGCCTTCTTTGGTGGTGCCCTCGCGGGTGCCTTCGTCACGGCTGACGGTGACTTCCTTGGTGCGCAAGCCCATCACCGGGTCCGCCACACCCGCCATCACGGTGATGGGGGCAATTTCGGCATCGAACAGACCCGCGTTTTGTGCGGCGCAGGCCTTTTGCTGGCTCATCGCACCGTATTCGTCCATCACATCGCGGCCGATGTTGTAACGCTTGGCGACCTGCTCAGCGGTTTGCAACATGTTCCAGTAAATTTCTGGCTTCATTTTGGCCAACGACGGATCGGCCAGCATGTGCTGGTTCATCTCTTGCTGCACGCAAGAAATGCTTTCAACGCCACCCGCCACGAAGACATCACCTTCACCTGCGATCACCCGCTGGGCGGCCAAGGCAATGGTTTGCAAACCGGACGAGCAAAAGCGGTTGACGGTCATGCCCGACACCGAAATGGGCAAGCCTGCTTTCAGGGCGATCTGGCGTGCGATGTTGGCGCCGGTTGCGCCCTCGGGATTGGCACAGCCCATGATGACGTCTTCCACCGAGGCGGGGTCAATGCCGGCGCGCTGCACAGCGTGCTGCACGGCATGGCCGCCCAGGGTGGCACCATGGGTCATGTTGAAAGAACCCTTCCAGCTTTTGGCCAGGGGGGTGCGAGCGGTGGAGACGATGACGGCGTTGGTCATGGTGATTTCCTTGAATGGGTTGATCTATCGACGTGTGGTGCAGCGCGGCTTCAGTTGAAGCCTTTGCCTTCGGCCACGAGCTTGGCCAACAAGGGCGCTGGCTTCCAGAAGGCGCCATCGTCCATCGGGTTACGGGCAAAGCGTTCCATGCTTTGAACCACGTTGTACAGACCGACTTGCTCGGCATAGTGCATGGGGCCACCGCGGTAGATGGGGAAGCCGTAGCCGGTCAAGTACACCATGTCGATGTCGCTGGCCTTGCTGGCAATGCCTTCCTCAAGGATGTGGCAGGCTTCGTTGACCATCGCGTAGACCAAGCGTTGCACGATCTCGTCGTCGGAAATTTTGCGGGGCTTGATGCCCTGGCTGGCACGGTAGTCTTCGACCATTTTGGTGACCACGGCACTGGGAATGGCATCGCGCTTACCAGCTTGGTAGTCGTACCAACCGGCACCTGTCTTTTGACCAAATCGGCCCAATTCGCAGAGCAGGTCAGCGGTTTTGCTGTACTTCATGCCTGGCTTTTCGATGTTGCGGCGTTTGCGAATCGCCCAACCGATGTCGTTACCTGCCAAGTCACCCATGCGGAACGGGCCCATCGCAAAGCCAAACTTCTCGATGGCCTTGTCGACTTGCGCGGGCGTGCAGCCCTCTTCGAGCAAAAAGCCCGCTTGGCGGCTGTACTGCTCGATCATGCGGTTGCCGATGAAGCCATCGCACACGCCCGACACCACCGAGGTCTTTTTGATCTTTTTGCCCAAGGCCATGACGGTGGCCAGCACGTCTTTGGCTGTTTTTTCACCGCGCACCACTTCCAACAGCTTCATCACATTGGCGGGGCTGAAGAAGTGGGTGCCGACGACGTCTTGAGGGCGCGACGTGAAGCTGGCGATTTTGTTGACGTCCAGCGTGGACGTGTTGCTGGCGAGGATGGCGCCAGGCTTCATCACGCGGTCGAGCTCTTTGAACACGGCCTCTTTGACGCCCATTTCTTCAAACACGGCTTCGATCACCATGTCCGCGTCTTTCAGGTCGTCGTAGCTCAGCGTGGTGCTGAGCAAGGCCATGCGTTGCTCGTATTTGTCTTGCTTGAGCTTGCCTTTTTTGACTTGTGCTTCGTAGTTTTTCTTGATGGTGGCGATGCCGCGGTCAAGGGCTTCTTGCTTCATCTCCAAGATCTTCACGGGGATGCCCGCGTTCAAGAAGTTCATGGAAATGCCGCCACCCATAGTGCCCGCACCGATCACGGCGATGGATTGGATGTCGCGCTTGGGGGTGTCCTCTGGCACATCGGGGATCTTGGATGCCGCGCGCTCTGCCACGAAAAGGTGGCGCAGCGCTTTGCACTCTGGCGTGCCCATCAGGCCCAAGAAGATTTCACGCTCAACCGCCATGCCGTCGACAAACTTTTTCTTCGCAGCAGCTTCCACGGCGTCGACACACTTGCCCGGCGCTGGGAAGTTTTTGGACATGCCTTTGACCATGTTGCGCGCAAACTGAAAGTAAGCATCGCCCAAGGGGTGCTTGCAGGGCATGTCGCGCACCAGCGGGAAGGCCGAGCCATCGCTGTGTTTGTCGGCCATGGCTGCGGCGAAGGCCAGGGCTTCTTCAGCCAGTGATTCAGGTGATGCTGCCAGCTTGTCAAACAGCTTTTGACCTGGCAACGAGGCCAGCATTTCGCTCTTGACGGGCTCGCCACTGACGATCATGTTGAGGGCCGTTTCCACACCCAAAACACGCGGCAAGCGCTGTGTGCCGCCAGCACCCGGAATCAAACCCAGCTTGACTTCGGGCAACGCAATCACCGCGCCGGGTGCCGCAATGCGGTAGTGGCAACCCAAGGCCAGTTCCAACCCACCGCCCATGGCCACGCTGTGGATGGCCGCGATGACAGGTTTTGTGGCGTATTCAATCGCCGTGATGACGCTCAACAGGTTGGGTTCCAACAGCGCTTTGGGTGAGCCAAATTCTTTGATGTCTGCGCCGCCCGAAAAGGCTTTGCCCGCACCCGTGATCACAATGGCTTTGACAGCTGGATCGGCGCTCGCTTGGGCCAAACCCGATGCAATGCCCTGGCGGGTGGACAAACCCAAGCCATTCACGGGCGGGTTGGTCAAGGTGATCACAGCTACAGCGCCGTGGACTTTGTATTCAGCAGTCATCGTGAGCTTCCTTTGAGAAAATAAAAGAACGGTCGTTCGTTTTTAACTGGTGTGATTATCCGTATGCCAGAGGCCTGTCCCATGCGGGAAAGCCCGACAACACCGGGTTTGAGTCGCCATTGGGACAAAATGGCGGCACATTGACCGCCCCTGCCCCACGCACCGGCAACCTCAAACCTCCAACCATTCCTTGCGGGTGTAGGCATCGGCACGCAAGCTGTCAGGCGTACCCTGGAACACGATGCTGCCGTGTCCCATCACCAAGGCCCGGTCTGAAATGGTCATGGCGATGGTGAGTTTTTGTTCAATCAACAACACCGATGTCCCGCGCGCCTTGAGTTTTTGCAGGTATTGCC